>JANQLI010000296.1 GCA_028280675.1 Alphaproteobacteria bacterium | reverse complement strand
GCGCTCGCAGAGGCCATTTATCATGGCCTGCACATACCCCCGGAAACACGAGAAGAAATGGGCCTAAAGGGGAGAAAACATGTGTTAAATGCCTATTCTGTTAACCAAATGTGCGCTAAAACCATGGCCGTCTATAAAGACGTCATCCATCAGCAGGGCGGAAAATAAAGGCGAACTGGCCATATAATTAGAACGCATGACGGAAAAGGTCCTTGTCATAAAACTCAGCGCTTTGGGCGATTTCGTCCAGGCCATGGCAGCTTGCAAACTGATCCGCGAATACCACTATGACGCGGAAATTACTCTGCTTACCACCAAGCCTTATGTCCAGTTAGCGAAGATGTCGCCCTATTTTGATGATATTTGGGATGATGGCCGTCCAGAAGGCCTCTCAGCGACGTGGAAACTGGCGCGGCGCATTAGCAAAGCCAAGTTTCAGCGGATATATGACTTACAAACAAGCGACCGCACCAGCAATTACTACCGCATGCTCACCCCGCCCCGCCCGGAATGGTCCGGCATCGCGCGGGGATGCTCCCACTTTCATAAAAACCCTGACCGTGCGCATATGCACACGGTTGACCGGCAGGCCGAGCAATTAGCGATGGCTGGCGTTGGCCTTGGACGCGGGCGCGTTGGCGGGCGCGGCGATAACCCAGATCTGTCGTGGGCGGCGGAAGTGCAAAAAGGGGCTGCCCGAACGGAACTGACATGGTTTGGCGTCCGCAAACCTTATGCCCTGCTGGTTCCAGGCAGCTCCCCCCATCGCCCCGAAAAGCGCTGGTCTGCAAAGAATTTCGGTAATCTTGCGATGAAGTTACGCCGCGCCGGTATTATGCCGGTGATCCTTGGCACCGATTCCGAAAAAGAAGATGCCTACACGATTCAACAAATTTGTCCGGGAGCTCTCAATCTGGTGAACCGCACAGATCACGTGCAAATCATTATGCTCGCGCGGCAAGCGGCTTTGGCGATTGGCAACGATACAGGCCCCATGCATTTAATTGGCAGTTCGAATTGCCCGAGTGTTGTTCTGTTCTCCGATGCATCTGACCCGAACCGATGTGCGCCGCGTGGCGATCATGTCTCCATCATTCAACGCGAAGAGCTTTCTAATCTGACGGTCAATGAATTGCTTGAGTTGCTGCTGAAAGAAAACATTCTTGAGCCAACACTGGCGCCATTCAAGCGCGCCAGCGACAATACCTCTAATGCTTGATAAGACCGCCCTTTTTCGCGTATAACCTACGTTTTCAACGCGATGGGCAAAACCATCTAACCGGAAAGGACACTTTTTGATGAAACAATCCATAGGAGACTCCCAATAGCACGTAGACCACACAAAGCGGCCGCGCCCTCAAATGATGGGCCCCGCGTTAATGATCAGATCACCGTTGATGAGGTTTTACTGATTGACGAAGAAGGAGAGAAAAAAGGAATAGTCGCCACTAGTGACGCCCTCGAAGCGGCCATAGATGTTGGCCTTGATCTTGTCGAGGTCTCTCCAACCGCTAAACCTCCCGTCTGCAAAATCCTGGATTACGGCAAATACAAATACCAGGAACAGAAGCGTAAGAACGAAGCCAAGAAAAAACAAAAAACGGTTGAGGTCAAAGAAATCAAAATGCGCCCGAATATCGACACGCATGATTATGACGTGAAAATGCGTGCGCTTGAACGTTTCATCAATGACGGCGATAAGGTGAAAGTGACAATGCGTTTTCGCGGCCGCGAAATGGCCCACCAAGATCTTGGCATGAATGTTCTACAACGCATTAAAGAACAATTCGAAGACACCACGAAAGTGGAGCTGGAACCCAAAATGGAAGGGCGCATGATGGTGATGGTGATGGCGCCACGCTAACACGTTTTAAATCGCAACATGCCAAACCCCGTATCAACTGATGCGGGGTTTTTTATTTACAGATCTATTGAGATTGAGAATTCCGGTAAGATTTACTATCAGACAGAAGTGTTTTTAAATAAAAGGCACGCTTACCAACATTTTCTGTAATTTTAAACCAAATACGTGTTAGTGGGAATACGAACCGCCGGAATCCATCAATATCCGAGAGCGTTTTGTCAAAACGATCTTCACCAATTGATGATTTGATGTCTAAGTCCACTGTCACGAGGGGCCTATACTCTGAACGCAAGGTCCCAATGGTATAGGCATCCAATCCCGTTTCCCAACAACGCCCCATTATTGCATCAATAGGGTAGGCAACCTTTTTTGTTCTACAATAATCAAGAAGCTTTTTTGCTCCTCTACGCGATATAAAATAGGCATACGCACCACCCGGCGCCGTTTTCAAGCGTCCTAGAAAATAAGTATCCGTCAACCGATACGCTGGACGTGACCCTGCTTGAGCAATTTTCTTGCGACCAAATACACGAATGAGATCAAATGATTTTTGCATATGCGCAATGGCTTTCATAACATCCATAAACTCATCATCAATGATCACATCATCTTCAAAGATCAGGGCATAAGGTAAGTTTCTTTGAACGACATCTTCACACACCCGAAGATGCGATAGGAGGCACCCCCATTCAGCCCCTTTAAGATGACGGCCAAAATAGGTTAGCCGCTTAGAACTATGATACATAGGTTGTTCACGAACGTCCATTTGACGCCCATCAACTGCATCAAAAAACTGATAGGACAGACCAAAATGATCCATGATCTCCGACCTACGTTGACGTCGTGCAATCTCCTCTTTCAGGCTAATAATATAAATATCAGGAGCCATCATCAGACTTATCAATCCGCAAACGGATCGCGCATCAAAATTGTGTCGTCGCGCTCGGGTGATGTGGAGAGAAGCGCCACGGGCGCCCCGATCAATTCTTCGACACGCTTGACATATTTCACCGCCGTTGCGGGAAGGTCTGCCCAGGAGCGCGCCCCTTCCGTAGAATCCGACCATCCTTCAAGGGTTTCATAAACTGGTTCGACTTTCGCTTGCGCATCGCGGCCAGCAGGCAAGTGATCAACCTCTTTGCCATCAATTTGATAGCCAACGCACACCTTCAGCTCGTCCATGCCATCCAATACATCGAGTTTGGTGAGCGCAATGCCGTCAATCCCACCCGTAATCATCGATTGACGGACAAGCACCGCGTCAAACCAGCCGCAACGGCGCGAACGGCCAGTGACCGTGCCAAATTCATGACCCCGTTCACCGAGCCCTTGCCCAATGTCATCCGTCAGTTCAGTTGGGAACGGCCCTTCTCCCACACGGGTCGTGTAGGCTTTGGTAATGCCAAGCACATAATTGAGTGCAGACGGCCCAAGGCCAGAGCCCGCCGCTGCCTGCCCGGCAATGGTGTTGGATGATGTAACGAATGGATATGTGCCGTGATCAATATCCAAAAGAGTGCCTTGCGCACCTTCAAACAAAATGCGTTTCGACGTTTTTCGAGCCTCTTCAAGACGGCTCCACACGGGCGCCGCAAAGGGCAAAATCTGATCGGCAATGTCTGTGAGTTTTGTCAGTAACGCAGCGGCATCGTATTCACTTTCACCAAAACCCCCGCGCAGCGCATTGTGATGCTCAAGCAAACCATCCACTTTGCCTTTCAGCGTGTCTTTGTCTGCCAAATCAACCACGCGGATGGCGCGCCGGCCCACTTTATCTTCATAGGCTGGACCAATGCCGCGTTTGGTCGTGCCGATCTTGGTGCCTGTTTTCGATGCTTCCCGAAGGGCGTCTAATTCTCCGTGCACAGGCAATATCAACGACGCATTTTCCGCGATGATCAAATTCTCAGGAGTAATCTCAACACCTTGATCGCGCAGGCGATCCATTTCAGCGACCAAAGCCCAAGGATCTACGACAACGCCATTGCCAATTACCGAGAGCTTGCCACCACGAACGATACCAGAGGGAAGGAGACTGAGCTTATATGTGGTGCCATCAACGACAAGGGTATGTCCTGCATTGTGACCGCCTTGGAACCGCACCACCACATCGGCCCGTTCCGATAGCCAATCGACAATCTTACCCTTTCCCTCGTCGCCCCATTGAGCACCGACCACAACCACATTGGCCATGAGAGTCCTTCTCCTTCAACTTGGCAGAGACACAAAAAAGCTGGCATGGAGGTCAGCCCCAGCCAGCTTCCGAGGGTTTCTAGCGCTAAATCGGGCGAATTGCCAGATTCTTTTCGCGCTGCAATTTGCCCTTAAAAGGCAAGACCTTTGGCTTGCACCACATGGGGCAAAGCCGACACTTTTGCCAGAATCTCGCTATCAACAGGCTGATCGACGGCGACAAGCGCAATGGCGTCGCCACCCTCTTCGGCGCGGCCCAACGCAAAGGTCGCAATATTGACGTCCGATTCGCCAAGAAGCGTGCCAAGAGCACCAATAAAGCCAGGTTTGTCTTGATTGGTGACAAAAAGCATATGAGGCGTAACAGACGCCTCCATATTGATCCCTTTGATCTGAATGATGCGCGGATGGCCATCCGAGAACACCGTCCCCGCCACGCTGCGTATTTGTTTCTCAGTGGTGATCGTCAGGCGCATATAGGTTTCATAAGCGCCTTGCGCCTCGCGGGATGTTTCGCTGATATGCATGCCGCGCTCTTCCGCGACGATCGGCGCATTGACCATGTTGGCGTCCTCCACGAGAGGTCGCAGAAGACCGGCCAAGGCCGCCGCCGTTAATGGCTTGGTGTTCAGATCACGAATCTTACCGGCATATTCGATCTCAACCTTGGTAATGGCGCTTTCGGTGACTTGCCCGGCAAAAAGACCTAATTCTTCCGCAAGCTTAATATAAGGCTTGAGCTGCGCCGCTTCATCCGCCGAAACAGATGGAATATTCAGCGCATTCGTGACGCCCCCCGCCACCAAATAGTCAGCCATTTGCTCAGCAACTTGCAACGCCACATTTTCTTGCGCTTCGGTGGTAGACGCGCCTAAGTGCGGCGTTGCAATAAAATTTTCCGTACCGAAAAGAATGTTGTCTTTGGCAGGTTCTTCAGAGAACACGTCCAACGCTGCGCCAGCAACATGGCCGCTTTCAAGCGCCGCTTTTAAGGCCGCTTCGTCGATCAAGCCACCGCGCGCGCAATTGACAATCCGCACGCCTTTTTTTGTTTTGTTGAGCGCATCAGCACTTAAAATATTGCGCGTCTTATCGGTGAGCGGCGTGTGCAGTGAAATAAAGTCCGCGCGCTCCAAAAGAGTATCAAGCTCAACCTTCTCAACACCCAATTCATCAGCGCGCTGTTGCGTCAAGAACGGATCAAAGGCGATCACTTTCATGGCGAGACCTTTTGCCCGGGTCGCCACAATGCCACCGATATTGCCGCAACCGATAATGCCGAGTGTTTTATTGGTCACTTCGACACCCATAAAACGGGATTTTTCCCATTTCCCGGCTTGCGTCGATTCATTCGCGGCCGGAATTTCTCGTGCAAGCGACATCATCATGGCAATAGCGTGTTCGGCCGTGGTGATGGAATTACCAAAGGGCGTGTTCATGACCACAACGCCTTTGGCGGTGGCCGTGGGGATGTCCACATTGTCAACGCCAATCCCAGCACGGCCAATCACTTTGAGATTGGTCGCCGCCTCAATCACCTCTTGCGTGGCCTTCGTCGCCGAGCGCACAGCAAGGCCATCATATTGAGGAATAATGTCGATCAATTCTTCCTTGGAAAGGCCGGTGATCACATCCACATCGACACCGCGATTTTCAAACACCTTGGCGGCCAGCGGGCTCATTTTATCGGAAATCAAAACTTTAGGCATGGCACTCCATCCTTCTTGTCATCTGCATATGCAGGGATTGGTCGTGTAAAGATGTCTTAAGCAGCGATGTCGTTCACGACAGTTGCAAAGGCCCAATCGAGCCACGGCAGAAGCGCTTTGACGTCGCTAAGCTCAACCGTTGCGCCGGTCCAAATGCGCAGACCAGAGGGCGCATCGCGGTAAGCACCGATGTCATAAGCCACACCTTCTGCATCAAGAAGCGCCGCAAGTTTTTTCGCCGCAGCGGCTTGCGCATCCTTATCCAGCGCCGTGATCCGCGGATCGACAATTTTCAAACAGACAGAGGTGTTCGAGCGAATGTCTTCCGAGATAGGCAAGAAATCGACCCAAGCGGTTTGGTCCACCCAATCGGCAATCGCAGCAAGGTTCTCATCCGCACGGTTTTGCATCGCAGGCAAACCGCCAATCTGTTGCGCCCATGTGAGGCCATCAAGATAGTCTTCCACACACAGCATGGACGGGGTGTTGATGGTCGCCCCTTTGAAAATACCGTCAATCAGCTTTCCACCCTTAGTCAGGCGGAAAATTTTCGGCAAAGGCCAGGGCGGTGTGTAGTTTTCAAGACGTTCCACGGCACGTGGGCTGAGGATCAACATGCCATGGGCCGCTTCGCCGCCCATCACTTTTTGCCATGAATAGGTCACCACATCGAGTTTGGCCCAGTCGAGATCCTGCGCAAACACTGCAGACGTCGCATCACAAATGGTTAGGCCTTGCCGGTCGGCCGGGATCCAATCCGCATTCGGCACACGCACGCCTGAGGTCGTCCCGTTCCACGTAAAAACCACATCGCGCGTGAAATCCACATCGCCAAGGTTCGGCAACTCACCATACGGTGCGTCCAGCACCCGCACATCATCAAGTTTGAGCTGCTTGGTCACATCGGTCACCCAGCCCGCACCGAAGCTTTCCCAAGCTAGCATATCAACACCGCGGGCGCCCAAGAGCGACCACAGCGCCATTTCCACAGCGCCTGTATCGGATGCGGCGACAATGCCAATTTTGTATGCGGCGGGAATGCCCAGCACCTCACGGGTGCGCTCAATCGCGTCCAAGAGCTTCGCTTTCCCCTCTTTCGAGCGGTGAGAGCGGCCAAGGCTCGCATTTTCAAGGGCTTGAAGGGTCCATCCGGGGCGCTTAGCGCATGGTCCAGATGAGAAGGTCGGTCGTGCCGGACGGAGGTCCGGTGTCGCAAGATCAGTCATGTTTTGTCTCCTACTCCTTGCAGAATAGGCGCGCCTCGTTGGGGAGGCGTGGCCCGCAGCCCGTATATGGGAGCTGGGAGGGAGAGTCAATGGATGTTTTTGTGACAGGTCTCACGTATTGCGCTGACGAGAAAGCACTAGAGTCTCTTCTCCAAAC
>JANQLI010000295.1 GCA_028280675.1 Alphaproteobacteria bacterium | reverse complement strand
ACACCGCCAGAAGCCCCCCCGAGCCGCGTGAAGAACCCATGCTGCGCGCCTCCCGCATTAAGAGCGTCATGGCGAAAGGCTTGCACGGGGGTATGTTGCGTCTCTGTCATGAGGTGCCGTATCTGTCCGGTTGCGCAGGAATCGCCTTGAGTGTCGCGTATCCGCTGTCTGTTGAAAAGCTAAAATCCGGTGGCTGGTGGCAGGGACGGCGAACTGATCTCCAGCACTTGGAAAAGCGTGCCCATCTGCGCCGCATCGCAAAGGCGCGTCACGGCCTGTGTGATGTTTTGCTGTTGGCTGGGCGTGGCGGCTTTAGCTAACGCCTCTGCACGGACGTCGATCCCAAGCGCTTTTAGGAATGCGCCCTGATCTATCGGCCCTTGCACCTGCATGCCATGTTCACCTGCGCGATCTGCGAGGGCGGCGAAATTGACATGGGCCGTGAGATCAACCTGACCGGGGTTTTTCAGCGCGTCCGTATAATGATGACGTTTCAGGGCTTGCAGCGTGTCGCCGGTTCCAGGTTGGGCATACCCGTAATCAAGAATGAGGGCGCGTCCGGCATGTGCAGATAATCGTGCGGCGATGGTCTCTATCATGCTATCGGCGGAAGCACATGTTTCGATGATGTCGCCCTCGGATGCTGTCTTGGCTGCCGGGCCTAACGGCGCGATGTCGAGAAGGGGCGTTGGATGCAGGAGAAAGGTGAACGCCTCTGCATCATCCAAGCCGATTTTGCGTTCGCACCAGCCGCGCTCTGTTAGCATAAATTGCCGTATCGGCAAGCAATCGAAAAACTCATTGGCGATCACCAGTGTGGGGCCGTTTGGGATGTGTGTCAGATCATCATGCCAGGTCGGCGCGGCGATCTCTTGCAAGGCTTCACGCTGTTGCGCCCGCAGGTGGATATTGCTTTCAACCAAATGCACATGCACGGCTGTCATAAAGTCGGGCCGCATACGCGCAGCGCGTAACGCATCTTTCATCAGCGTGCCACGGCCTGGGCCGAGTTCGATCAAATGCAACGTGTCAGGAGCGCCCATCTCATACCAAGATTGCACGGTCCACAATCCGATAAGCTCTCCGAAAATCTGGCTGATTTCAGGTGCTGTGATAAAATCCCCGTCCGCGCCAAGGGGCCGCCCTTGCACGTAATAGCCATGTGAAGGGTGATAAAGGGCGAGGGACATATATTCCGCCACATTGATCGGCCCATCCAAACGAATCTGTTGTTTGATGATTTCAGAGAGGGGCGCCTGCACAGCCTCAGACATTGGCTTTCCCTTACTTGCGCGAAGGTCCTGGTTTCAGCCAGGCGGGCGCATTATCCATTGTGCGCCAAATCAGAGCGAGACCGACCAGCACCATGGGCAGCGAGAGGACCATGCCCATGGTTATAAAGCCAATCACGTATCCCGTATCTATGTCGGGGAAGCGGAAGAACTCGACGAAGATACGGCTTAAGCCATATCCAATGGCAAAAAGACCTAACGTCAAACCAGGCCGTTGTAAGCTGTTGTATGCATAGATCGCGATCCGCAACACAAAGAATAAGGCCACTCCCTCTAGGGCCGCTTCATAGATTTGACTGGGGTGGCGCGGTAAAGGGCCAGCATTCGGAAACACCATCGCCCATGGCACATTGGTGACATGGCCCCACAGCTCGCCATTGATGAAATTGGCGATGCGGCCAAAAAACAATCCAATAGGGGCGACGGCGGCAACAAGATCGCCGACCTCTAAGGGATTCAAATTGCGCCGTATGCAAAACAGAGCTGTAGCGATGAGAACGCCCAGAAAGCCGCCATGAAACGACATCCCTCCTTCCCAGACGGCGAAGATGGCGAGGGGGTCTGTCCACAACATTTGCGGCTTGTAAAAGAGGATATATCCCATCCGCCCGCCGATCACGACACCAAGGGTGGCCCATAAGAGAAGATCGTCAATGTCGAGCGCCGTTGCAGGCGTTTTGAGGACTTTCTCTTTTCCGCGTGTGGTCGTGGGCCATAATTTCGGATCTTTCAGGAGGTGCAGAAGATAACGCCATCCCAGAATCAGCCCGCCAATATAGGCGAGGGAGTACCACCGTAACGCAAAGGGTCCGATCTGAAAGATCACGGGATCAATGTCAGGATAGGGAATGACGAGTGCCAGCATCGGGCCGAAACCTTTTGATTCAATTAGATTTATTCCTCTTGCCTAGAGACCATATATTGCCGATGATCGCAATCAAGAAGAATGGCTTTGGGATGAAGGGAGCGGCGAGGAGATATGTCACCACTTATCAAGGCGGTCATCGCGGCACATGTGTTCTGTCTGAGCGCAGTGTTCCCCGGTCACGCAGATCATCATTTCGATGAAAACGCGCAGGACGCCATCAGTGAAGAGCAACAAGCTCTGGCGGACGAATTGACCGCCTTCTTGGACGCCTATGAAATCGCTTACGATAATCAGGACTACGCCACCGTGAAAAGCATGTGGCATGAGGACACCCCCATTTATATGGCGGAAGAGGTGCCTATGCCGCTTTATGGCTGGGAGCGGTTGACGAAATATTTCGACCCGGTGCCGGGCCGTAAGATTCTCGATGGCATTGACAATGAATATAGCGAGGTGCGTGGCAAATATATTTCCCCCAACATCGCCGTCGCCACCTATCGCCTGGATTACGACATCAAATTGGTGGGCATGCCAGCTACGCACGGATGGTCGCGGATCATGGCGGTGTTCATTAAAGATGATGACGGGTGGAAACTCTCTGCCTATACGGAAGCCCCGCAAGGCCCTGCGACGATGGTGCGCAACATGATGCGTGATGCGCCTGCGGGCTCCGATGAAGAGAAGGCGGCGTATGCAACCACGACGGCGACAATAAAAAGCCTGCTTGAAGGATCGGTCAGCCCAGGGTTTGACGCCTTTATGGACGCGCGCAAAGACCTCGCCCCAACGCAGTAAGTAAGACAGAATACCCGCGGGACGATTCGCCCCCTTGCTCTGACAGGAGAGAATGGCGTATCACCCGCAAGACCCATGTAGCAGAAGGAGTATCCGATGCAGACTCAGAGCAAAGTTCTTGATGATTTGGCCAAGCTGGTGACCAATGCCGCAGGCGCTGCGCAAGGGGTCCGGCAAGAAGTCGAGATGATTGTGCGTCAACAATTAGAGCGCTTCCTTGCCGATTGCGATCTGGTTACCCGGGAAGAGTTTGAAGCGGCGCGGGCTATGGCCGTGAAGGCGCGCGAACACAATGACGCGCTTGAAGCTAAAATCAAAGCCTTGGAAGAAAAGCTTGAAAAACTGTCGAAGTAACGGCTTCAAGCCATTGAAATAAAATATAATTATTGCCATCACGAAGCTGTCATATCAATGTCGTGCTGCTGTCACGCCGCGCCCTTTAACCTCAGACGCATCGTTACTTTCCGGTCTGATTCTTAGAGGGCTCTCCATGAACAATCTTCGTCAAACTTTGCTGTCGTCTGTTGCGCAGCACGCTAAACCTTTGTCTGTTCTTATCCTTGGCGCCGGTGTCATTGCGGGCGCGGCGACACTCGGCAGCGCCTCAACGGGCACTGTGTCCCTCAAAGAGGTTGGCCGCTACTCAACCGGCATTTTTGATGAATCAGCCGCCGAAGTGGTGGATTTCGACGCCAAAGGCAAACGTCTTTTCGTTGTG
>JANQLI010000254.1 GCA_028280675.1 Alphaproteobacteria bacterium | reverse complement strand
AAAAGTCGGTGCCGGCAGGCGCAGCGACATCCACGCCATAATGCGGCCGCTTTGGCTCGCCATTCAGAATGCGCTGTGAGCCATAGAAACCGGAAATACGGCCCGTCGCAGGCCATTGCCAATCGTCCATAAACCATGTTTGTTTCGATGGATTACGTTTGGAGTCTTTTTTCAGCTTTTGATCGCGCAGAATATGATTAATTTGTTCCTGCGTGCGCGGTGTGACTTTCGCCGGAGGCAAACCGTCAATCCGCTCAATCGCATAGGTTTGCGGGACAATATCGAATATGCGCGTCTCCGATGTTTGATCGGCATAAGTGATCGATAGTGTCGCTTTTGGGCCGTGATCCCGGTCAAAACCGAAAATCACCGCGCCGTCTTCTGCGACCATCACATTGCGTCCATCAAGCGAGACTTTAGCGCCAGGGGTGACGTAACCACGCACAACACCACCCTGGCTTAAATGTTGATCCTGGATGGTGAACTCACCTGCCATGGCAAAGCCACTGACGACACACGAAACCAGAGCTGTCGCGATAACGAGTCTCGCAGTGTTTCTAAGCACACCCTTACTCATGAGAACTCCCCCACCCTTATGACGTTTGCATCTCTTTCACGCGCTGATAGGACACATCTGCATCCACATAGGCTTCTTGAAGATCCGCATTCCAATAGCGCAGTTCCTCAAGGGCTATTTTTTTTCCAGTTACAGCACATGTCACATAAGCCCCGTGCACCAAGATATCGAAGTCTCCCGAGCGATAGCGCAGTTTCGCTTCGCCCTGAGCACCAAAATCGCGTTCCATTCTATTCATCATACGTCACTTTATTACTACCCTGCAGATATGAGGCTTTATAACATAGTTTTTCTTAAAACAGATTACCTTGTTTTTCATCTTCAGTTTTACTGGTCTTTTTGGCGGTTTTGCGGCGCGCTTTTGGAGTTTTTTGCGCAGGCTTTTGAGTGTCGCCATCGGCAACGACAGCCGTCTTATCCCCATCATGGAAACGCAGGCGAACATCCTCTCCAGCATGAAGGGACGCGGCGGCACGCACCACACCACCATCCGCATTCATGACAAGCGCAAAGCCACGTTCCAAAACGCCAGTGTAAGAATAAGATGTCAAAAGCTTCGAAAGATTGATCAGGCGCTCACCCCTCCTCTCAATAAGGCGCTCGCCAGCCCGCTGCATACGCTGTCCGTGATCTTTCACACGTTCCTCATAGTGCCGTATGCGCGTCTCAATAGGCCGCAAAGAGACACGCCCCGCATCGGCCAATTGCGCAGAGCGCTGTTGCATAAACAAGCGCAATGATCCAGACAAGCGCTCTGACGCAGCATCTAAGCGCTGGGCAGGAAGAGCAAGAATATCCTCAAGGCGTGGCAGCCCACGGCTGAGAGACTCCACATGCCGTTGATGGTCCTGCAATGATCGCGAAACAGCACGGGTCAGCCGCGCATCAAAATCGCGGACATTGCTTAACAGTTCCGAACGCACCGGAACCGCCATCTCGGCCGCCGCTGTGGGGGTTGGGGCCCGGCGATCAGAAGAAAAATCGATCAATGTGGTATCGGTTTCGTGCCCGACGGCAGAGATCAACGGAATGTCGCTTTCGAAGGCGGCCCGCACAACAATCTCTTCGTTAAAGGCCCAGAGATCTTCAATGGAGCCGCCGCCGCGCGCCACAATCAACACATCGGGACGCGGCACTTTGCCCGAGCCATCGAGCGCATTGAAGCCCTTGATCCCTTCGGCAATTTGCTCAGCCGCTTTATCCCCCTGCACCAAAACAGGCCATAGCAGCACATGCCGTGGGAAACGGTCGTCCAGGCGATGCAAAATATCACGGATCACGGCGCCTGACGGTGATGTCACCACGCCCACCACCTGCGGCAGATAAGGCAGCGGTTTTTTATACGCTTCCTCAAACAGGCCTTCCGCAGCTAATTTCTTTTTGCGCTCTTCCAACAGCGCCATAAGCGCACCGACACCTGCGGGCTCCATCTGATCGATGACGATTTGATAACGCGATTGGCCTGGGAAGGTCGTAAGCTTGCCCGTGCACACCACTTCAAGCCCTTGCTCGGGTTGAATCTTGAGACGGCTCGCCACCCCTTTCCAGATCACCCCATTGAGGACAGCCTTGTCGTCTTTGAGATCAAGATAGATATGCCCCGATCCGGCACGGGTGACCCGGCCAAGCTCGCCGCGCACGCGCACATAGCCGAAATTCTCCTCGACCGCGCGTTTCACCGCAAAGGAGAGTTCAGAAACGGTAAATTCGTGGGCGTTGGATGGGGAATCAGATGCGCTACTCATGGCCGCACTTTGTCAGATTTTCCGCCCTTTGTCTCCCCTTCCGCCCATGCTAGAAGAAGCCAACTGAATCGTTGGGTCTAAAGGAAACACTATGCATATACTTGTGATCGGCGCAGGTGGCCGGGAACACGCCCTCTGCTGGGCCATTGCCAACTCTCCCTCCTGTGATGCGCTCTATTGTGCACCGGGAAATGGCGGGATTGCCGACAACGCCATATGCGTGGATGTCAACCCCAGCGATCATAACGCGGTGATCACCTTTTGCCGTGACAAAGAGATCGGCCTGGTGGTAGTCGGTCCCGAAGCGCCGTTGGTGGACGGGCTTGTGGACAGCTTGGATGAAGCAGGCATCAAAAGCTTCGGCCCCAATAAAGCCGCGGCGCAATTAGAAGCCTCAAAAGGCTTCACCAAAGATCTCTGCAAACGCCATAACATCCCGACGGCAGCCTATGAACGTTTTACCGAAGCTGCCCCTGCCAAAAAATTCCTCGACAATTTCGACGCACCCTATGTCATTAAGGCCGATGGGCTTGCCGCAGGCAAAGGCGTCATCATTGCGGAAACACGCGCCGATGCCGAAGCCGCCATTGATGAGATTTTCGGCGGCGCGTTTGGCAGCGCTGGGAATGAACTCGTGGTCGAAGAGTTTCTCAAAGGGGAAGAAGCCAGCTTCTTTGCTTTGACCGATGGCACAAATATCTTACCCCTCGTCACCGCGCAAGATCATAAGCGCGTTGGCGAAGGCGACACCGGCCCCAACACCGGCGGCATGGGCGCCTATTCGCCTGCGCCCGTGATGACCGACGATCTCTGCCAGCAGGTGATTGAGGAGATCATCACACCGACCGTCAAGGGCATGGCTGCCGAAGGCATGCCTTATAAAGGTGTGCTCTATGCAGGCCTGATGATCACCAACAAAGGACCCGAGCTGATTGAATATAATGTGCGTTTCGGCGATCCGGAATGCCAAGTTCTGATGATGCGATTGAAATCCGACATCGTGCCTTTGCTCACCGCCTGTCATGACGGCACACTTAATCAGTGTACGGCGGATTGGCATGACGACACGGCAATCACGGTAGTGATGGCCTCAGAAGGGTATCCTGGCGCTTATCCAAAAGGCACCGTGATCAAAAACGTGCGCGAGGCCGCGAAAGAAACCGATTGCCAAATTTTCCACGCAGGCACAGCGCGCGACGGTGACACGCTCACCGCCACCGGCGGACGTGTGCTCAATGTCACAGCGCTCGGCTCATCCGTGTCTGACGCCGCCGTGCGCGCTTACAGCGCGGTTGACAAAATCGACTGGCCGGACGGCTTTGTCCGCCGCGACATTGGCTGGCGCGCAATAGAGCGGGAAAAAGAAGGGTAAGCGCCAAAATGCGTCTCACAACCGATCAAGAGATTGCAGGGCTTCTCAAGAGAACAAAAACCATTGCCTTGGTTGGTGCAAGCCCGAAAACAAAACGGGCCTCCCATGGGGTAATGCGGTTTCTTTTGGACCAAGGCTATGATGTTTATCCAGTCAACCCAAATGCCATCGTTGATGAGATTCATGGACGCAACGTTTACCCAGATCTCGCTTCTATCCCTGTGGCTATCGATATGGTGGATGTCTTTCGCCAATCGCAATTTCTTCCCGGCGTGACACAAGATGCAATCGTAATAGGCGCCAAAGCAGTGTGGTCGCAACTGGATGTGATGAGCGAAGAGGCGGAAGAAATTGCCACGCAAGCGAACCTGCCCCTTGTCATGGATCGTTGTCCCGCCATTGAAATCCCTCGCCTACAAAAATTAGGTTTGATGTAGTTGATCTCTATCAGTGCCTCGCTGTTGCGTGCCTCTAGTTCTGAAGAATGTGAGCAAAAGACTCATAGCCTCTTCTAACAGAAAATCTGCCTTCACCGTTCATCACCAATATTAGGTGAGCCAGGTGAAAAACGCCCTTGATGGTCGCATCCATCATTTGGGATCCAGC
>JANQLI010000204.1 GCA_028280675.1 Alphaproteobacteria bacterium | reverse complement strand
CGGGAATGGGATCGACGCTTCCGATTCCCGCCAACATATCGAGCGCGGCTTCATTGGCGCCGCCAGGGGCAGGACCCCAGAGGCAGGCAATGCCTGCGGCAATACATGCAAATGGGTTTGCGCCGGACGAACCCGCAAGACGCACTGTTGATGTCGAGGCATTTTGTTCGTGATCGGCATGAAGGATGAAGATCTTATCCATGGCGCGCGCAAGGGTTGGGCTGACTTTGTAGTCTTCCGCCGGGACGGCAAAACACATATGCAGGAAGTTTTCTGCATAGGACATATTGTTCTGCGGTGAGATGAAAGGTTGACCGATGGAATATTTATACGCCATCGCCGCAATGGTTGGCAGTTTCGCGATCAAGCGGCGGCTGGCCACCATCCGTTGATGCGGATCGGAAATATCCAGGCTGTCATGATAGAAGGCAGACAACGCGCCCACAACACCCACCATAATGGCCATGGGGTGCGCATCACGGCGGAAGCCACGGAAGAAGTAGCTGAGTTGTTCATGGACCATGGTGTGATTGGTGATCGCCGTCTCAAAGTCGTCCATTTTATCTTTGCTTGGCAGTTCGCCGTAAAGAAGCAAATAACAGGTTTCGAGG
Source organism: Alphaproteobacteria bacterium (assembly GCA_028280675.1). Classification (GTDB taxonomy): domain Bacteria; phylum Pseudomonadota; class Alphaproteobacteria; order SMXP01; family SMXP01; genus JANQLI01. The sequence continues at coordinate 2,629 of JANQLI010000204.1, read as the reverse complement.
AAGCTGCCTTGATCAGCGAGTTGGTCAATGGGGTATCCCCGGTGCAACAGCACGCCTTCATTGCCATCAATGTAGGTGATGTCTGATTCACAGCTCGATGTTGAGGCAAATCCAGGGTCGAAGGTGAAAACGCCAGCTTGACCATAGAGACTTCGTACATCAATGACGTCTGGACCGATGGTGCCGGAATAGATAGGGAGGTTAACGGTTTTATCACCAAAGGTAAGGGTCGCGCCTTCTTCGTGGGGCTTCACTTTTGACATATTCAGAATTACTCCGCTTTTTAAACATGTATTGCTGCGCATGTGAGATGCAGCAGCGTTTTTCCAATTTTTATTCTATGGGCGTTTAGCCAGTTGGTCTTTGATCCGTGCCAAAGATTCGTCACGACCCAACGCATGTAAAACATCAAAAATTCCGGGGGACTTTGCGCCCCCTGTGAGAGCGGCCCTGAGGGGTTGTCCAACTTGGCCGAATTTGAGGCCACTTGTATCGACAAATGCTCGGATGAGTGATTCAAGAGCCTCGGGTGTCCAAACACCGGATTCTTCCAATGTCTGGTGGAGGTTAGCTAGCATAGAACGGGCCTCATCGCCCAATTGTTTCTTCGCCTTGTCCGTTATGGGCAGCGGCCTTTTTAAAAGCAAAAACTCTGTATTTTCAGAGAGTTCTACGAGTGTCTTTGCATGTAACTTTAGTTCTGGAAGAGCCTTTAATATCCGCTCCGATTCACCTTCCGTAGGCGTCAAGCCATGGTTTTGTGCCAAGAAAGGCAAGAGCAGTTCGAGCAGTTCAGTGTCAGGCGTTTCTTTGATGTAATGCGCATTGACGAAATTCAGCTTATCAAAATCAAATCGGGCAGGGGCGCGGCCCACCGAATCGAGATTGAACCACGCGATGGCCTTGTCTGTGGGGATGATTTCATCGTCACCATGGGACCAGCCGAGACGTAAAAGATAATTGCGCATCCCTTCGGGAAGATAGCCCATATCCCGGTAAGCTTCGACAGCAAGGGCCCCATGCCGTTTTGAGAGTTTGGCGCCGTCAGAACCATGAATCAGCGATTGATGCGCGAATGCGGGAATATCCCACCCCATAGCTTGGTAAATCGGGATTTGCCGCGCTGCATTGGTGAGATGGTCATCACCGCGAATGATGTGTGTAATGCCCATATCATGATCATCGACGACGACAGAAAGCATATAGGTTGGTGTCCCATCCGAACGGAGCAGAATATAGTCGTCGAGTTGGCTATTCGGAATGCGCACATCACCCTGAATGTGATCCTTTATGAGCGTGTCCCCATCGCGCGGGGTTTTAAGGCGCACAACCGGATCGACGCCATCGGGAGCCTCGGATGGGTCGCGATCCCGCCACGTCCCGTCATATCCCGTTGGACGTCCTTCCGCTTTTGCTGTCTCGCGCATTTGGCTGAGCTCTTCCGGTGAGCAATAGCAATAATAGGCATGACCACTGTCGAGCAGCTTTTGGGCAACCTCTTTATGGCGTTCGATCCGCTCCGATTGGTAGACCAGATCATCCCAATCAAGGCCGAGCCATGTCATGCCATTCAAGATCGCGGCTTTGGCGTCTTCGGTGGAGCGTTCGCGGTCTGTGTCTTCAATACGCAGTAAAAAGCGCCCTCCATGATGGCGTGCGTAAAGCCAATTGAAGAGTGCCGTCCGCGCCCCCCCGATATGCAGCATACCTGTAGGGGACGGGGCAAAACGAGTGACAGGTGTCGTCATAAGGTCCGTCGAAATTCCATGCATATACACGCAAAACCTGTGTTAGGTTGCGCTGAGCTAAAAGTTTGGGCGTCTTTTAGCATAGAAATCGGCTGCGTTAAGTAGTCTGAGAGAAGAAAAATGGGCGAAGGTAAGGGGCGGAAAAGACAGCGTTTGCGTGGCTGGTCTGGTGTTTGGGAGGACCTGCGTCTGGGGTGGCCCTCCTTAGTCCTTGGGCATCACATCTTCAACCTGATGTCTTTTGTCTGGCGGCAGATTATTGAGGAGCGTGATCGTTGGCCGCTCTGGCTTCCTGTGGCGTTCGGCTTTGGCATTGGCCTTTATTTTGCCTTCCCGGTGGAACCGGACCGCATGACCTTGCTCGGCCTTTTTCTGCTCAGTCTGGGCGTTGTGATGTGTTTATCGCTCTATCAATCCATATGGGACCATCGTTTCCCACAGATGGGTTACGCAGTGTATCTCCTGTCCATCCTCGCTCTCTTAGTTTCTGCGGGTTTGGTGGCTGGCAAGGTGCGCAGCGATTTTGTGGCCGCGCCGCGGCTTGTGAAAGAAACAGGACCTCTCAATGTCACTGGCACCATTGTCTCAGCGGCAAAGCAAGAGAATGGCAGTTGGAAGTTCGTGCTGGCGCCCACTGCGATGGAACGGATCGATGCCAGCGCATTACCGAAATTTATTCGCTTATCCGCGCGGCAAAAAGACCTGGCCCTAACACCGGGGGATACGATCACTGCCTTAGCCGTCGTCATGCCGCCCCCTGGCCCTGTCTCGCCGCGTGCTTTTGATTTTGCCCGCCAAGCTTATTTTGCGCAGATTGGCGGCGTGGGGTACACGCTCAGCCGACCGGACACGCTTCACACAAGAGATCACGGAGTGTGGCA
>JANQLI010000182.1 GCA_028280675.1 Alphaproteobacteria bacterium | reverse complement strand
GACAAAGCCCGGTGTCACCGTCATGCCTGTGGCATCGATATTTGTTCCCGCTTCTTCGCCTTTTAGGTCGCCCATACGCGTGATGCGGCCATTGTCGATTGCAATGTCGGCTTTGGTGGCATCGGCGCCGGTTCCGTCAACAACGGTCCCGCCCGAGATGATGGTGTCATGGCTCATTGTGCGTTTCCTCAAATGCTCTGTGTGTTTTGTCTTTTGAATAGCGTCCTTCATCAGTGCCAAAGGATATCTTCAAATTCAACATGGATTCGACCACTGCCGCAGTAAAATGCCAGCCTAGGGGGTGTGGAATCTCCTTTTCACTTAGGGGAAAACGGGTGTAAGGCGGCATGTTTCTGTTGTAGCGAAGATGAACGACGAGAGGTCTTTTTTTCAGAAAATCGGGTTTGGGAAGAACACAGATATGTCTATTGGCGCCCGTCCTGCTGTCCCTTCTTTTAGACGAACTCTATCTGACTAATATATTCCGTACACGTTTTATGACGCAGATGTCACGCACGCTTCAGTTGAAACTCTCTGTTTCAGTTTGCCTTGCACCAACTCTCCCCAACCAAGGTGACAGTAGCATTCTTCGATGACTCATGCCGTAATGATACTCGGCTTGTTGGCGTGCCAAGACAACAAATGTACCTACTTTATTTCGACCGCAATCGAAGCGTGTTCGTCAACGCGCCCTTGTATCGAGATGATATATTTCTTCGGCTCGTTGTCGTCTTTGTACGTGTAGACGATAGTGCCGACGCGCCCTGACCCGAGCGGCGTTGGAACTACAGTGATGGAACCGTTTGCAGGCGCGATATCTACTTTGAATGGGGCCATGCTGCCAGTGATTTCGAAAGGTTCAGAACGGGATTCTTTTGACTTGAAATTAACCGTCGCCGGAATCGCCGCAATTTTACTTGCGGCAAAAACAAAGGGACAGACTTGTGCGAAATTCGGCCTCGCGGCTTGAAGCTGCGTGACATAGTAATCAATGATCGCTGTCACTGATTTGGTCGAACTCTCCAGCTCTTCGATTACTGATGTGCATTTTTTTTTGGTGAGGCTCGCTGTTTCGAAACCAGCTGGTGGGTCGGCCTTTGCCTTTCCTGCATTCATGATGGCATTTGCATCGGAACTTAGGTTTTGTCCAATCGCAATTGCGTCGCTGATACCCCTGGTGGTTGACAACAGGCCTATATCTACGTCTGACTTCAGCGTTCGTAACGCCGCTAGCGTTTCATTCGATGCCGCGCGAGCATGGCGAAGGAGTTCACGCGCCTTTCCATAGGCCTCGCGACCATCCTCGATAATTGAGGCCGGAACAGTGCAGTTCTGTTTGTTTTCAGCGCTAACGAGTGCATTCTCAAGCTTGCTGATTTCCTTTCTATCCTCTTTTGATACTGAGTAGCGGATGCTGAGTGCGCCGATACAGGCGGCTTGTTTTTGGCCAAGCAAATATGCCCGCTCGCGGTCCGCGTTGGTCAAGAAAGTTGTCGCGCCTGCGGCGCCCGCGCCAGCAATCCCAATGCTGGCAATACGGTCAGAAGCACTATTTGCTGTGATCCCGGTATTCAATGCTGCCGCGGCGGCACCGAGAAATAAGATTCCCCCAAGTGACTGCATCATGCGTTGCTGATTGGCCGCACAAGCATACCCGTTTTGCAATGCAACAGCGGCATCATAAGCGTTAGCAGTTTGTTTTCTGACGACGCTGTTGAAGTCGTTAAAATCACCGAAACAATCGAATGTGTTTGGGGTTGGGTAGGGCCGCACCACTGTGCAACTTGAAGTAACAAGCAGAAGCGCGAGAAGTGCACTCAGATTTGCTTGGCGTTTCCACTTGAAACAAAACATATCGCTCCCCCAACGATGTTCTATGCTGACATTAAATCAATTATAGAGGAGATAATCTGATCTGTACAATCTTAAGTGGGAATGGGGCCAGAGGTTGGTTGCCGGCGATGATGATGATCAGCTTGCGGTGCACCTAAATTGATGTTGTGTTCTCGCAGAGCTCTGGAAGACTTTTATTGTGTCAGAGGCTAAAATTCATGATTTCCCGTAGGTACATTGTTGGCGCTTTCGCCGTCTTACTTGTTCTTGCCGGCGTCGCGTACTACTGGGCTGATCGCAGCTCGGGAGGCATGGCCAGCTTTTTGGCCTGGCGTGAATATTCCGACCTTTCCCATGGCGGCCAGCACGCAACTGTCAACGGTGTCGACATCTATTACGAGACCTATGGCCAGGGCGACCCGTTGCTCCTCCTACATGGTGGATTGGCCTCGACCATCACCATGCATAATCAGATATCCGCCTTTGCTGAGCGCAAATTGGTCATCGCGCCAGACAGCCGCGAACATGGCCGGTCTGGTCCAATCGAAGGGGCCATTCACTATGCCGATATGGCCGACGACATGGTGGCGTTGCTTGATCACCTAAATGTTGAGCGGGCGGATATTTTTGGTTGGAGCGATGGCGGCATCATCGCGCTCGACATGGCCATTCGTTATCCGGATCGTGTGGGCAAGTTCGCCGTCTTCGGCACCAATTACCATTTTGAAGGACTAAAGGACGAAGACGAGGGACTAGGCGATGCGGATGCAGACGATGAGTCATTGGCAACCATAAGGACGCTGTACACCCAGGTTGCTCAGGACCCCGACCGTTGGCCCGTTTTCTACGACAAGGTCACGACCATGTGGAAATCGGAGCCGCAATTCACGGAAGATCAGCTTGCAACAATCGGTTCGCCAGCCCTGATTATTGCGGGCGAACATGACGTGATTAAACCCAATCATCTGCAGAGCATGCAAGCTGCAATCAAAAACTCAGACCTTCAAATCATTCCGGACACAGATCATTTCGCGCCGATGCAATCACCCGAGCCGGTGAATGATTTGCTGGTCGCGTTTTTTGAGGAATAGTGACTTCTCCGTCCAAGATCCCGCGAAGTTCGGTGACACACTCAGCGTGTCATTACCCGGCAAGCGGAGCCATGGCGCAGCGCCGTCCGGGTAATCGTGCGTCTGTGCGTTTGTTTTGTCAGCTGAGTGGGAGTCTTAGCGATGTAAGTGTCACTTTACATGTAGCCGAAGGTAACTGCGTC
>JANQLI010000064.1 GCA_028280675.1 Alphaproteobacteria bacterium | reverse complement strand
AAGTTCCGCATCGAGTTTGCCATAGACCGGTGCGCCCCATCCGGCAGGCACGCCGCTGGCAATAATCTCGCACACGGCGCCGCAAGACGAGCCGTTTTTACGCAGATCATCCAAGTAGCCTTCCCACATTTTAGCGGCGTCTGCATCGGGGCACCAAAATGGGTTTTGAGTGATCTGATCCCAATCCCACTTGTCGCGATTGATTTTATGCGGGCCCATTTGCACCAGACAGCCGCGAATGGAAATGGTGTCGCCGAGGATTTTACGGGCAATGCCACCGGCGGCCACACGCGCCGCCGTTTCCCGCGCTGAGGAGCGTCCGCCGCCGCGGTAATCGCGCAAACCGTATTTGGTGTCATAGGTATAGTCCGCATGACCGGGGCGAAACTTATCGCGAATGTCGCTGTAATCTTTCGAGCGTTGATCGACATTTTCGATCATCAAACTGATTGGAGTGCCCGTGGTGACTTGGCCACCGGTGCGCTCATCTTCAAAAACGCCTGAGAGGATTTTCACCGTGTCCGGTTCGCGGCGCTGGGTGGTGAATTTGTTTTGCCCCGGTTTGCGGCGATCCAGCCAGTGCTGTAAATCCGCTTCGACAAGGGGGAGACCCGCGGGCGCACCATCAACCACGCAGCCGAGCGCTTTGCCATGGGATTCGCCCCATGTGGTCACGCGAAAAAGATGGCCGAACGTATTATGCGACATGCTTCACCGTTGCATCAGTTGTCTATCTGATGAGTATGTACGCTTGTTGAGGAGCGGCGTCAAATAAGGGGTTAATCAATCCACCCCGTCGTTGATCGCTTTCATGCTGATGATATTAAATCCGCCATCGACAAAGTGGTTCTCGCCGGTCACGCCTGCGCTGAGGTCGCTTAGGAAATAAAGCGCGCTGCCGGCAACGTCTTCTTTGCTGACATTGCGGCGAAGCGGGGCGTTTTCTTCGGTCCAGGTCAGCATGTTACGGAAGTCGCCTACGCCGGATGCGGCAAGCGTTTTGATCGGCCCAGCCGAGATTGAGTTGACGCGGATTTTCTGAGGTCCGAGGTCATTGGCGAGATACCGCACGCTGGCCTCTAACGCGGCTTTGGCGACACCCATCACATTATAATGCGGCAGGACGCGGTTCGCGCCAAGATAGCTGAGCGTAATGATGCTGCCGCCATCTGGCATGATCTTCTCCGCACGCTGAGCAATTGCCGTTAAGGAGTAACAAGAAATATGCAAGCTGTTCTGGTAATTCTCAGGGGATGTATCGACATACCGCCCACGCAGCTCGTCTTTGTCGGCATAGGCGATAGCGTGCACGAGAAAGTCAATTTTGCCCCAGTTTTTCTCAAGGTCCGCAAAGACAGCATCAATGCTTGCGGCATCGGTGACGTCACATGGCAGAATGATGTTGCTGTTGACCGATTCAGCGAGCGGGACAACACGTTTTTTAAGCGCATCCCCTTGATAGGTAAAGGCGAGCTCTGCGCCATGATCGGCGCATATCTGCGCGATGCCCCATGCGATCGAATTTTTGTTGGCGACTCCCATAATCAAGCCGCGTTTACCCGCCATCAATTGTGTTGACTCACTCATTTGCACTCCAATGTGTATTGCTGAAGATCGAGAATTTGGCGCGATCCTACACAATTGACTGGTCAGAGGAAAGGGCGGTTTTGGGAATTTTGTTTAGGCTGCTTTTGAGGGATTTTCCAAATGATCGCGCACCGTATAGTCCCGCTTTGAAGCCCATTTTTTAATGAGCTTGATAAATGTATGATCAGACGCGCTCGGCAAGACAACCTTCAGGCTGACATATTGATCGCCGCGCATCGGTTTTCCGTGACGATCTTTTTTGCCGCGGAGAAAAGCGCCTTTGCCGCGAATGCGGAAGATCGAATCCGTATTCGAGCCCTCCGGGACTTTCAACATCACACTGCCGTCAAGAGTCGGGACAGAAATTTTCGCGCCAAGCACGGCTTCCTGCACTGTCACTGGAAGCTCCATATGAATGTTGGCGGCGTGACGGTTGAAGATCGCATGATCCTCCACGGTCACTGCAAGGAGAACGGGTTCAGTCTTGGAGCCATCCTCTGCATCGCCGCGAAGGCGAATTTGCTGTCCATCTTCAATCCCGGCAGGGATTTTGACATCCAGGCGCCGGTCACCCTGAAGGCGCATACGTTTGGAGCACCCAAGGGCTGCGTCTTCCAAGGTCAGTTTGACGCGGTAGACGGAATCTGTGCTGCCATCTGTGCCGCTGGTGTGTTGGTCATCTGTTTTCCGGCGGCGGCGCTTTTGCGCAGCGTTGCGAAAGCCACCGAATAAATCGGCGAATATGTCATCCTTACGCCGCTTGGGAGACGTTTCTTTGGCTGCAGCCGTTTCAGACGGCGCATCGTGTTGCGGCTTTGTTTTTGTTTTGCCGGAAGACGGCTTTTGACGGTGTTTGGCATAATCCCGATATGCTTCGCGTGCCTGCTCCCAACGATAGGGTTTATGATTAGCATGAGATGATGGTTTTGCTTTTGTCTGTAACCGCACTTTATTGCGTAAGGCGTCATACGCATCATTCACTTCGCGAAAGCGTTCAAGCGTGTTGGCGTTTCCAGGGTCCATATCGGGGTGATATTTTTTGGCGAGCTTGCGATAGGCGCTTTTAATCTCCTCTTCGCTGGCGCTCGGCATCACACCGAGTATTTTATAAGGATCTTTCATATATCTCGCGGGACCTGCAATTGTGCATGATGGTTGTCTTGGCCTGATAAAACTTTAAACACGCAAGGATACCAAAGCGTTAAAAGCGTTGTCTCATTTTGGGAAGGATTAATCAGGCGTTAATGCGCTTGACCGCCGGGTGACGCCGTGTTGTGCGTACAGAGAGGCGAGAGATCATACACCGTGTACGGACGAAATAACGTTTTGTGATTGCGAATAATTATCAACAACTTGGCCTTGCGCGCCTGAAAAAACCTCGTATGTTAAGCGCATATTTCACACGACACTGCGTATGAAGCCGAGGACTTCGGAAAGACAAAACCCTAGTATTGTTATGGATATTGATGTGACGACTCAGCGTGCAAAGGCCGCCCATGATTTGGCGGGCGATAATCCCATTGCGATATTCGAAGCATGGTACGCACTCGCGCAAATCCATGAGCCGAATTTGCCTGATGCGGTGTCGCTCGCCACGGTCGATCGGGATGGCCAGCCCAATGCGCGTATGGTTTTGCTCAAAGGTTTTGATGACCGGGGATTCGTTTTCTACACCAATCTCGACAGTCAAAAGGGACATGAGTTACGTGAAGTTCCTAAAGCGGCGCTGTGTTTTCATTGGAAAAGTATTAAAAAACAGATCCGCATCCAAGGAGTGACAGAACAGGTCAGCGATGAAGAGGCCGATGCCTATTTCGCCACCCGCGCCAAAGATAGTCAGATCGGTGCGTGGGCGTCCAAGCAATCGCATATCTTAGAGGGGCGTTTTGAACTCGAAAAGCGCGTCGCAAAATATGCGGCGAAGTATGCCGTCAAAAAAATTGACCGGCCTGACTTTTGGTCTGGCTTTCGTGTCATCCCAACGCGCATCGAATTTTGGCAAGAACAATCCTTCCGCCTCCATGATCGTTTTGTGTTCACGCGACGCGATCCCAATGCAGCGGACTGGATCAAAGATCGTTTATATCCGTAAATATCAGTCATGACCGACACGGCAGACCATATAGACCCACGTCATACCAGCGCCGAAGAGGCGTCGCGCCTGATGACGGCGGCGACCAAGGCGGCTGTTCTAACGGCGGCTATTCTGGCGGCGATCAAAGCGCTGGCTTGGTGGATGACTGGATCGGTTGCATTGCTTGGCTCTTTGCTTGATAGCCTTCTCGATATGGCTGCGTCGATTGGCAATTTTGTGGCTGTGCGTCATGCGCTCAGTCCGCGCGATCACGAACATCGTTTTGGTCATGGCAAAGCAGAAGCTCTGGCGGGATTGGGGCAGGCTGTGTTGATCACCCTCTCGGCGCTTTTTCTCATTTCAGAATCCTACCAACAATTTGTGACCCCCCAACCGCTCACGAACAGTAACATCGGCATTGGCGTCACGGTGATTGCTATTGTCATGACGCTGCTGCTTGTGCGCTTTCAATCGCGCGTGATTGCGAAATCAGGATCACTCGCGATTGCTGCCGATGAACTGCATTATAAAGGCGACCTCTTTATGAATGCGGCGGTTATCGTTGCGTTGGTGTTGTCCGGGATTGTGAATATTCCTTGGGTCGATCCGTTGATCGGGATGTGTATTGCGGGGTACATTTTATATGCGGTTTGGCAGATCGTGCAGCAATCCTATGATCAGTTAATGGATGCGGAATTTCCGGATGAAAAGCGGAAAAAGGTGCTGGACATTGCGCGCTCCCATCCCGAAGTGATGGATGTGCATGATTTGCGCACGCGGTCTGCCGGAACATGGGATTTTATTCAATGCCATATTGAGCTTGATCCGCAAATCTCGCTGATCAAAGCCCATGACATCGCCGATGAAGTGGAGGCGTTGTTGAAGCAAGCATTCCCGCGCGCCGAAATTATCCTGCACCAAGACCCGGCGGGCTTAGAGGAACTCACCCCGCTTGAGCAAGATTAGCGCGGGCCATGCGTGTGATGGAGAGTGATACCGCGCTGCCATCAACCTCTGAGCTTGTGTCTTTTTTAAAGTCACCCAGCACTTATGATCCGGCGCCGGACCGGGTTGACGTAATTGAAACACATGCGGCTTACGTGTTTTTGGCTGGCGCCTTCGCATACAAGATGAAGAAGCCAGTTGATCTGGGGTATCTCGATTTTTCATCTCTCG
>JANQLI010000093.1 GCA_028280675.1 Alphaproteobacteria bacterium | reverse complement strand
AAATCCGCATTGCCCGCATTGCGTTCCTGGCATCATCTGTTCGATTTCTTCGACGAGGGGATTTCCTTCGACTTTGAAATAACGAGCTGCAATACCAAGCAGACCGCCGAGTATAAGGCCTAAAACTGCAAGACTGATAATCGCAGAAAACATTTATCTACTCCACCTCGCCTATGACTCTTTCTGCTCGGCAATAGTCAAAAGATCTGCCGTCGTATTATCCGACGTATTAACGGTCGTGAGTCCGGTAAAACCTAAAAAGGCAAGAGCTAACAGCCCTGCTGTAATAAAACCAATTGGCGTTCCCTCAAAAATCCCCGGTACATCGCGCGTTTCAATACGCTCTCGTAATCCTGCGAAAATAATCATCACAAGTGTAAAGCCCAAAGCAGACCCGATACCGTAAAGAAGACTTTGCACAAAATCGTGGGACTCTTGAACATTTAAGAGCGCCACACCAAGAACAGCACAGTTTGTTGTAATCAGCGGCAGAAAAACACCCAACACTTGATAGAGAACAGGTGAAATTTTGCGCACGAACATCTCCGTGAATTGCACCACAGCAGCAATCACCAGAATGAAGGTTAGGATGCGCAAGAATTCAGCATTCAACGGCCCTAAGATAAATTCTTGGATGGCCCAACTTGAGACAGCAGAAAGCGTCAACACAAATGTTGTCGCAAAGCCCATGCCAATGGCTGTGTCAATTTTATTGGACACACCCATAAACGGGCACAGCCCGAGAAACTTGACCAAGACAACGTTATTGACAAGCGCTGTACCAATTATGAGTAAGATATATTCTTGCATTTCTCAGCTCTGTGTCTCTGTACCTTGGTTTGACAATAAAGGCTGACTAACCACCAATGTGTGGATTTCATCACCCTCAAACACGATGCGATCCTTCATCGCCGGATTAAGATAAATCATACCCTTCTCATCAATCAGCATGACATATCGAACGCCCATGCTTTTCGCGACCTCATACCACTCTTGCGGACCTGCAATGGAAAGAGCGGTTGCGGCCGCATCGGCCAGGGCGCCATTTTTTGCAATCACCGTTGCCGAAACAATGTGATCTACGGGCCTGCCATTTCGTGGATCAATAATATGGGAATAACGCACTCCTTCGCTTTCACGAAAACGTTCATAATTCCCAGACGTGTAGATATCTTCATCAGGCTGCAATGCGACAGAGGCAATAGCGCCCCAATGCACAGGATGCCGAATACCTATGGTCCAAGGCGTATCTCTCGATTCCCCAAGAGTACTGATATCCCCTCCGGCATTGAGCATGGCGCGCGTAATACCCTGTTCTTTCAGCAATGCTTCCGCGCGGTCCAAGGCTGCCCCTTTTCCAAACCCACCAAAGTCAAACTGCACAGCTGGATTCGCGCTGGAGACAACACGTCCATTTATCTTCACATCGTCCATTGAGGGTGCCTGCGCAATCAGCGCATCTATGTCAGAAAAGGAGGGCAATGACCCGGTCGGTAATTCATCATCATGAAAACCCCACGCCGCAATCACAGACCCCATGGCAGAATTAAACAATCCATTGCTCAGCTCATGAAATTGCTTGGCTTGGGCAATCGCCGCTCGGACCACATCGCTGGTCTCTTGTTTTTCGCCCCTCGCAATCGCATCGTTCAACACTGTCAGCGCACCTGGTTTCCATGCATGCCATTCGGTGTGAAGCATCTGCATCTCATGGCCAACAGACTTAATTGTTTCTCGGGCTTGATCAGATGAAACGCCCTCCACGGTAATCGACACGACAGTGCCAAACACAAAGATATCCTCGCGATAGGTCGACGAACCCGATTCACTGCACCCTGACAAGAGTACAATGCATCCCGCAATGATTATGCCCATCATGTGTTTCATATGGATAACGACCGCCCCCATCTCAATCACATGGCGCCTTATAAAGGGTGGCAAGTTTTTTGATAAAGACTGGCCGGATGGATGCGGCAACGCGCTCAGAGACATAATATGACCGAGACACATAGAAACCTAAGACTAATCCTATGATCCCAAGGATCAACGGCAGTGCGGCATGCCATTGCAATGCATCGCCAAGAAGGGCACCAAATAAAAGCCCGATTAAAGGAAACACATAGGTGAGTGCAGCCACCTTGACGATGGTCGTGCTTGCCAGACCGATCTGTATGCGGTCACCGACAAGTCCGCCAAAATCATTCGCGATGGCCAAAGGAACTTGACGGTTTGCGAACAGTGATGCCAATGCCTTTGTGCTACATCCCTTCGACATGGAGCATCCGCCACAGGTAGAGCTCATATCCGATTCGATGAACGCGTCTGAACCATGAACAGCAACGATACGGACATTGCTTGTGACCACATCGTCAAGAGCCATATCATCAACTACGTTCTGCACATCCATATCCCTCATGACACATCCATCGCCTTATTTATTTCCTGGCAAAACATGTCCTGCTGCGTTCGCACCACCCTTATAGACAACAGGTCGGCCTCCTCTGTTGGCAACGGCAGCGATGCGCGCTAAATAACTTTCACGCTCTGGTACACAGGCATTCACCGGACATGCCCATTTACAGCGTGCTTCGGCGAAGTAACCCTCACACTCCACACACAACACTTCGTCAATGACGTATTGTTCGGCATGCGCACTGATTGCCTGCACAGGGCATTCACGTTCGCAAGCGCTGCAATTGACACATTCCGCCGTAATCATATACGCCATGCTTACATGACCCTTTCCGCAAGGGCGCCTGTGAGACCGGCTTTGGCAACACGTTTTTCAATTGCGGCGATATCTGTCTCATAGAGGTTTTCTGCCTTCATACGCTTGAAGTAAATCGAGCCAGAGAATGTATATTTGTTCCCCATATTCTCTTCCGATTCCATTTCCTCACGAACATGCGTGATTGCATCACCAACAGCTAAGGTACCCGGTACAATGATCGGGTCTTTATCCGCAAGAGCGCGCACTGCATTACATCCGCCGATGGCTCCGGTTACGATAGCTTCGGTATGACCAACTAAAAGACCTGCTTTTTCACCGCCGCAGAAAAGATTATCAACCTCGCCTTCCACACGCATGGCATCATTGCGTGGTGAAATATCTGTAAAGCGCATCGAATTGCCTAGAGTCCCTGCATAGGGATCAACATATTTGACCTCTTCTAATCCGGGCAATTGCTGTAATTGATGCAGCGGCATGAACGGTGTCATCATTTTGACATGACCCGTGTCCAGCAAGATCAAGTTTTCCGCATATTCTTTGAGAGCATATTGGGCACAGGCTTTGGACCCGAGCTTGTCCTTGTTGATCATGTGATCAGGCAACGGCACCATGGCAACGCCTGTGCGCTCAACCTCTTCAATGATATGTGGAGCGATAGTTTCCTTACTTAACTTACACGAACCGCTCATCGCGCCAAAAGACCCGTTTGGCTTACGACCCATTTTCTCAACTATACCTGTTTTGCCGGCCAAGCTAACCCGTGGCCCAAAGGTGGGACACCGGATCACGCACATCACACAGCCATTTCCATTATCCGTGCAAAGTGTCTGGGCACCGCAGCTGCCTGTCGTATCGACAAACATATCGCCTTCAACGATATCACCGCTTTCCAACTCAATCGCTTTAATTGAACTACCAAACATCATCACTTCTTTGAAGCGGCTCATGGTCCATATTTCCACGCCAGCCTCTAGCAAGCAGCGCTTCACGGCAGGTTCAATTTTAGCCACGTCATAAAGAGATGCGTGCACATGTCCGGGAAATTCAAAATTCACATGGCGGCTTGTTTGATCGCAGACCTGGAACATATCCCCCGCACCCAGCGCGATCATTTCTTCAGTTGCAGTAAAACGGCCATTGTTTCGCATAATACCGCCAACTAAACCGGTGCCTAAGAGAGCATCCGTACGCTCTAAAAGCACAACATCCTGCGCACCAGCTTTTTTCGCTGCGAGGGCGGCTGCGGAGCCTGCCCAACC
>JANQLI010000090.1 GCA_028280675.1 Alphaproteobacteria bacterium | reverse complement strand
TTGGAGCAGGTGGAAATCCTGCGCGGCCCGAATGCGCTTTTGTTCGGACGCGGCGGCACGGGCGGCATTCTTAATCGCGTGACAAAGAAGGGCGAAATTGGCGAGGCGTTCTTGGGATACAAAGCGGGTGTTGATACTTTTGGCGAATTTGGCTTTGAGTTGGATGGCAACTACGCTGTCAGCGACAATGCCGCGATCCGCATCAATGCGATGTACGAGAACTTGAACAATCACAGAGACTTCTATGATGGGGATCGGTTTGGTGTGAACCCTACCGCCAGGCTCGAGATCGGCTCATCGACCACGCTGGATATCTCCTATGAGTATATCAATCATGAGCGGTTTATCGATCGCGGTATTCCAACGGGTACGGATGGGCGTCCAGTGGAAGCATTCCAAGATATCGTCTTTGGCGATGAGGAAGAGAACTTTCATGAACTTGAAGCGCATCTCATTCGCGCCTCGCTGCAGCACGAATTCACGGATTTTTTGAAGGGTAATTTCGGCGTATTTTACGGCGACTACGACAAGCTGTACCAGAACTTCTATGCGTCAGGGTACAATCAGGCGAGCACGCCTGACGAGGTGACGCTTGATGGGTATGTTGACGCAACCAAACGCCAAAATCTGACCCTGTCAGGGAATTTGGTCGGGGAGTTTGACACAGGCGACATTAAACACACCATTGTGGCTGGCGGCGAATACATTGACACGTCATCGGATCAGGATCGTTTCAATGCATTCTGGGATACGACAGCAGATGACAATGAGATTTTCGCGATCATGCGAACGCTCGATCTTCGAGGTGGTGTGGGGACTGGTTTCTCCACAAATCCAGCCGGTGTGACGACGACTAATAGTTTCACGACAGATCTCAATGACGACACACGTGTTGAAATTGACATCTTTTCCGCCTATATCCAGGACCAGATTGAACTGACGGATTGGTTAGATGTGGTTGTCGGCATAAGGTATGATAGCTTTGACATTGACGTGAACAATCTTGACCCGACCAGTTCATCGTTTGGGTTCCGGTCTCGTAAAGACGAAGAAATTTCGCCACGCGGTGGTATCATTGTCAAACCACAAGAAAACATCTCGATTTACGGGAGTTATAGCGAATCCTTCCTGCCGCGCAGTGGCGAACAGTTTGCAAACATCAATGGCGACAATAACGATTTAGATCCAGACGTTTTTGAAAATCTAGAGCTTGGTTTAAAATGGGACTTTACACCTGCACTGAGCTTGACAGCAGCGTATTTCCAGGTTGAACAAACACGCGCTGAAAAAGATAGCTTGACTGGCGAAGCATTTGACGTCAGAGGACTTGAAGTTGACGGATTTGAAATCCAGCTTCAAGGGCAAGTTACTGATCGCCTGTTTGTCACAGGTGGCTACAGTTACCTTAATGGCGAGACCAGTTCAGGAGCTGATCCGCGTGAGCTGCCGGAACACATGGCGTCACTGTGGGGTAATTATCAGTTTACAGATAAATTTGGCCTAGGATTGGGCGTAACCTATCAGGATGAATCTTTGATCAGAGATGGGAAACCCGAGACGTTGCCGAGTTATACCCGTGTTGATGCGGCAGCTTACTATGACGTATCTGATAAGCTGCGCCTTCAGGTCAATATCGAAAACGTGACGGATGAGCTCTACTTCCCGAACGCCCACAGCACCCATCAGGCAAGTGTGGGCGAACCGCTTAACGCACGCTTTACAATCATTGGACGGTTCTAACATATAACGATAGAATGGAATGCAGGGTGGGCCAGCCCTAGCGTTCATTTCCATTATTCAGGGCCCGGTGAGTTGAGCTACCAGATAGCTTCCGCGCGCCGGGCCTTTGTCTTCAATGAGATCAACCTTTACAGCTGACTTTCATTCACTGCATCCATTTTGGGTCAGGCACAAAGGCATCTGAAAGAATGACGTCAATCTTGCCATTTCCCAAACGTAACGGAATGGCTTTTTGATATTCATCTGAGTGATAGAAGTCACGGGCGCTTTGAAGACTTGGAAATTCAAAAACCCGAATAGAGCCTGGGAATGGGCCACCTTCAATCACGTCGGTTTTCCCTTCTTCCGTGGCAAAGAGAAGCTTGCCCTGGTATTGCAGCAAAAGGGGCACGGCTGCTTGTGCGTAAGGCCCCATCTTTGCTGGATCAACCCCATTGCCAATGACAACCATATATCCAGGGCGTTGCGGCTCGTCTGCCTGTGACGGTCCATTCATACTTGCAGCCATTGTCACAATGATCAGAGCCGAAAGGATAATTTTTACCACTTTCATCGTATGCATCCTTTGTTTGCCTCAAATCATCACAGTATTGGATCACTTCTGCGGCTTATTCTCTTTACCAAGGAAGCGTACTACCATCATATTGCAGGAAAGCGCCTGTTGTCTCAATGGTCAGGTTGTCGATATTGCGAATCATATCAGTCGTCGCCTCAACAGGGTCGCGCAGTGATGCCCCTGAGAAATTTTTCATCATATCGGTTGCCGTTGGGCCGGGATTGACGAGACCAATAACAATTCCTTTGCTCTTCACTTCCTTAGCCAAAGTTGCCATCGTCATATTCAGGGCCGCCTTGCTTGAGCGATAAAAGTATCCCGTGCCAAACGTTTTACTAATCGATCCCATGCTGCTGGAGACGGAGATAATTTTCTTTTGTTCGCTGACCTCAACATTTGATAAAAATGCCTCGGCGATTTTAAGTGGCCCCATGACGTTGACATGCATCACTAAATCAAAAATCGAATAATCAATCTTCCCCAACATTTGCGTTTTGAACGGATCGCCTGTGACACCTGCGTTGTTGATCAAGATATCAATAGGTTGGTCAGTATATTTGTCCGCAAGAGCATCAATCGCCGCTAAATCTGTCACATCAAGTTTTTCAATGATGATGTTTGGATTTTCAGCAGCAAGAGCTTGAAGAGCCTCGGCTTTTTCGGGTTTGCGCGCTGTTGCTATGATGTTGTAACCACGTTCAGCATATTGCCGAGTGAATTCATAGCCAAGACCACGATTCGAACCTGTGACCAGGACTGTCGTCTCTGCGACAGCGAAACTTGGAGTCAGAAGTGATAGTGCGCATACGAGCACCCACCCAAATGCTATCATTTTTTTATTCATGTTTCAGTCACCTTTAGTTACCAGCGTCACCAATAATGGCCACACAAGCCATGATTTCTTTGTCATCATCAGAGACATTATGTTTATTTAAACCAAATCGCATCGGGATATCTCTTCGAGAGCGCACGATCAAACCCTAACCAATGTCCTGAAGGCCACCAGAAAAACGCGATGTTCAAAATAAAGAATGGGATGAGTGACGCATCATAATACCCCCCGATAGCGAGGTTGATCAGAATAAAGAAACTGACGCCGGCGGCAATCCGTGTGGTGACGCCCAAAAGCAGGCCAAGAGCAGAGTAAATTTCACCAATCGTCACGACCCAGGCCACAAGTAACCACATTGGCAGAGCAAAGTTTTCCAGATAAAAGACCGCAAACGCATCCGGCGGCATTTCGGTAAGGCGATCGAGGAAGATCTCCTTGAGTATATCGGACGTCAGCCAATCTTTGTTCACCTTATTGATCCCAGCCGCCAGCCAGAATACCGCGAAGAGCGTGCGTAGGATTAAGTGAAGAATGACACCTGAGAACTTGATCGGATGAGATTTGATCCAGCTCCAAGCCCAGACATTTGCGATTTGCGACATCATAGCAGTCCTTACTCAACAGGCTGAGTGTTCTGAGAAATGGTATCAAGGGAATCCCACAGTGGAAGGCGTTGACAAAACCCAAGTGCGTTTTCTGAGCGCGCCTCAAGCCAGGCGCGGGTCACACGATCGATTTGTGTACTACCAAGTTCAAGCACGCCCGGGTCCAGAATCAGACGGGCGTCTTCGCGTTGCGCGTCTTGCCACATGCCGTCATCGATTTGATACACATTCACCGGCCGCGTATGCCCCCGCTTAGCAAGGGAGTCAGTGGTAAAGTTGGAAATAAAAAACTCCCAAATGGTGGAGACCTGCGACCAGAATGTGCGTGTTTCCAAATGATAAAGTGTGAAGGAGCCCTCATCCGGAACGGCCGTGTATGAAGGCTTTACATCACCCGCTTCACACAGCACAACCACCTCACACATCGTGCACACTTCACCAAATTGGCCAACGAGAAAATAATCACGATAAGCCTCATCGTTCACTTGGGCTTTACTTGGCAATGCGAGAGCCATAATGGAGCCCAGAATCATCACAACAAAC
The DNA here is from genome assembly GCA_028280675.1 of Alphaproteobacteria bacterium. Classification (GTDB taxonomy): domain Bacteria; phylum Pseudomonadota; class Alphaproteobacteria; order SMXP01; family SMXP01; genus JANQLI01. The sequence goes on along the minus strand of JANQLI010000090.1, from coordinate 11,001 downwards.
ACGTGCATTCTTATATGCATTGGCTTCTCTCTCTTGACACCCTTTTGTTGCCCGCTGGCTTGAAAGTTGACTTCTGCAGGATTTAACACTAATGTTACTTGTCTGTAAACATATTACTTGTCAGAAAAGTGATGCGCATCCTTGCCGACTGCTAAAATTCAAGCCCGCCGCCTGGCCACCGAAGACCGTATCCTAGACGCCTTTGAACATGTGTTGATTACGAAAGGGGTGCGGAACTTAACATTGACGGCGATTGCAGAGGAAGCGGATGTCGGCAAGCCTTTGTTGTATCGTTATTTTGGCAACTTACCGGATTTGGTCAAAGCATGGGGCGAACGACGGGGTGCATTTCTTGATCCTTATCCTCCCGAGGGGGCTGGAGAAGAGCGCTTTGATGATCTTAAAGATCTTCTCGCGTTCGACCTCCTACGCACCGCTGATCATTTCTTGTCACACCCCGTCACGCTTGAGTTTCTGGCGGAAGAACTTGTGGGGACAAGCGAGGTCTCAGAAGCCTTCAATGCCTTGCGGAGCCAAGCACGTCAAGCAAGTGTCAGACGACTTATGAAAAACCCTCGTTATCTGGACGATGATAACCGTAGCTTGATACTCATTTTATTTGCTGCGATTTCCTATCTCGCGCTGCGGTCAAGGCATACGCCGAACTATTTCGATATTGATCTGAGCACAGATGATGGCTGGAATGAAGTTAAACATTTGATTCAGGTCATCGTAGATCATGCGCGGCGGGCTTCTGAAACACCCGACTAACTAAAAAATATGAGATTATAGACTGAAGGTTCAAAAAACCTTCAGTCTATGCTGCTATCTTCAGTTTTGTAGGTATTCAGGTTAAAAATATACCAAAAATAACATCTCGAAAAAATGCCATTAATTGCAAGCATCACGGCTACGGCCAGAACAAAAATTTCAACAAGTTCAAGTGAAGGTTGCGACAGAGCCCAAACCGTTAAACCGATGGCAAAAAGCAACCGAATAACTCTTTCAAGATTTCCAAGATTACGTTCTATCATGCCTCAGCATCCTTTGTTGAGTAGATCTACGCAACATTGCGATGATTGGATCACCATAGATTCTCCTATTCCCATGCTTAAGAGAATCAATGGAAAATTCCAGCCAAAAATGTGCCAAATGCAGAGAGGCAGGTCAACATGTTCGACGCGCTGCTTACTTAGAGACCTACATGGACATCAAACCATCAGTATTTACCGCATTTCAGTAGTAAAGATACTGTCTCACCAAGTCTTCGCTATGGCCGGATTTTGTGCCTATCTTAACCCTTCGTAGGTTTCTTCTTTATAATATGGCCTGCGTATTGAATAGTCCGACCAGGGCAAAGCGCTTGAGAGAGACAAGAAGCATGACGACCGACAATAGCAGGGCACAGACATCTTTCAGAGCGCTTTCAAGTATCATCGCGGCGCTTCTCTTCATATTTGCTTTTATTAAATTTTTTAACCCCGGTGCGCTCGCTTCCAACGAATACTGGTGGCTTATGATTGTCGCTATGGCCATTGGCATAATTGGCTTCACTCTGCGCACCCCATGGCAGATTGCAGGACTTGTTGCAGCAACGTTTTTGATTGGATACGGCGCTCAACTGGCCTTGAAGCAACCGATTTGGTTCCAAGTTGTTCGCATTCGCCCAACCTCTGATTTCTCCTACGTTATGTTATCGGCACTCGCCCTACAAGGAATCACAGGCGTCTTCGTCTTATTGCGAAATAACATATTTACACATGCCCAACGTGTTATAAGTAAAGTCGGTTGGTTGCGCGTCATTTTAGTCCTGCTCGTTCTGTGCGGCGGGTCTATGAGCGCAATGAGACAGATCGTGGATTATGACTATCGCTCTTTTATTGAACAACTCATTATCGGGTCTGCTTTCCTTGCTTTAAACTTTTTCAGTTTTATTGCCTTAGTGATTTCACTACCAGCCAGTTCATTAGAAGCGCTTAGCACAGCAGTCAAACAAAACTTCAGTAGACCAGGCGACGATGGCCAAATCAAGCGACTGGATAAACGCTTACCGCATTGGTTTGCCTGCACGACATTCGGGATTTGCACCTTTATCAGTGTTGTGGTGTTTGATGGCATACCGCGCGTCGATGAAACGACTTATTTTTTCCATGCCAAATATTTTTCTCAAGGTATGCTGACGCTTCCTCTTCCCCACCCCCCTTTAGACGAAGCCTTCGGCACATACCTCATCGATTCCTATGATGGGAAATGGTTTGCAACATGGCCGCCAGGTTGGCCAATGGTGTTAGCCGTTGGCATTATTTTTAACGTATATTGGCTTCTCAATCCGCTTATGGCCGCAATGAGCATTCTTCTCTTTCATTTCTTCGTCCGATCAATAATGGATCGAGGAACCGCAAACCTTATCACATGCCTCATGGCGATATCCCCATGGTTTTTGGCAACATCCTCCACGCTTATGTCCCACACGCTGGTTTATTTCTTGATTTTAGGGGCATGGTGTCTACTGATAAAGACGCATGACCGACCGACATTTTATGCACCCCTTATCGCAGGTGGTCTTATGGGAATGGTGTTCCTGACACGCCCCTTGGACGGATTGGTCATCGGGACCCTTACAGGTTTGTGGACGCTCATCTATTTGAAGGTCCGAACGCAATGGACCACACCTCTATTTTACGGCGCCGGATGTCTAGCCGTTGGAGGACTGATCTTTCCGTACAATGCACACTTAACAGGCAGCCTTTTCCAAACGCCATTAAATACCTACTTAGATAAGTTATGGGGTATCGGGGCAAATCAACTTGGCTTTGGAGCAGATATTGGGCCGCAGCCAAACTGGGGAAGGCTTGATCCCTATCCAGGTCACAGCCCTTTTGAAGCACTCGTCCAAGCCCAACAGATGTTTTATGCGCTCAATTTCGAACTTTTCGGGTGGGGAATAGGATCTGTCATTTTTGTGCTCATTTTCGTCTTGTGGGGGAAATGGTCAAAATTAACAGCCGCCATGCTGACCATTAGTGCGCTGACAGTTAGCGCTTATACGCTTTATTGGTTTTCCGCGAGTTTTTATATCGGTCCTCGTTATTGGTTTTTGATCATTGTACCGATGTTTATCCTATCGGGATCTGGACTTATCCTCTGCGCAAAGAAATTTAGGGAGATCTACCCCTCTCAAATGGCGCCCGAACGCATGACAGCAGGCATCGGATTTCTGTGTTTGTGCTCAATATTTGTGTTCATGAATTGGCTTAGCTTTAACAAATATCCAGATTTTCGTGATGGACATCCTGAGTATTACATTCTTTCAACTCAAGATATTTATCAGAATAGCATTATATTCATTTCAAGCGATTTTGAAGATGAATTTGAGAATGCTATTTGGCTGAATAATTTCAACTCATCATCCACAAGCCCTCTCTTTGCACGAGACTTAGGAATGGAGAAAAATCTTCAGGTCGCATCTGCCTATCCCAATCGCAAAATATACTTCGCGGATGGATGGTCCAGCAATCAAAGGCATGTGAGCATCACCCCTACTCCGATCACACTTCAGCAGTTTCGCAAATCACTTAGACCGGAATAATGGATTGAGCTGAAAGGTCCTCACACACATAGCAAGAGCCAATATTTCCGTTATATAAGGTTTAGTCGTAGCTTCGATTGTCAGTTGCCCTGACTATACGCCAGAAGGAGCACACCGGAAAAAATAGCTAAGACTCCGCCTACCCTCGACAAGCTGGCCTGCTCCCCGAGAAACAAGAAAGAGGCGATTGTGATCCCTACAAGAGCACAAGAGGTTACTATTGGATAAGCAACAGAGAGATCTAATGTGCGAAGCGTAAGAAGAAAGGATAGAAGTAAAACACCTCCTGCAATCCCGCCACCCCAGAACCAAACATTCGTTAGCGCCTGTAAAGCCATGCCCAAAGGGTCACTCGCGGTTATTGACGACATCGCCTTTTTCATCATGACGTTACAGACAACGTTTGAGCAAACCGCCAGAATAAGGAAGAACCACGCGTTCAATTGAAATTCCTCTTTGTGAAACTTTTGCGTAACTTAATAGTGATGTTGGCTGAGATTGAATTGGCTCCCAATCATCGTCTTATATAAAGCAAAAACTGGACCATTGATAGAATTGAATCCTTTGGATTAACTATGTGCTAAGAAAAATAAGTTGCATGTGAAAGAGGAGCCTTAGAGGTACTGTTGTTCGTCGTACACTCAACACTAGAGGTTAACGCTAAAAAAGACTATTGTAAGGCCATATTAACAAACTCTTCGCACCCCATGCGTTAGGATCGTGCGTTATGGTAAATAGTCAATGAGGTGGACAGATACATGAATGTCGTTAATTCGCTTCTTAACAATAAATATATCCTTTGGATCGTGTTGAGCGCTCCTTGCGTTCTCATGATTGCCGATAAATTTATCAATGGCACGCCCGGGTCCAGATTTTTCTACTGGACGGGTGTGATCAGTATGATTCTGATTTTCGTTACACTCGCAGCAACGCCACTATTGCGTCTCTCAGGTAATGCCCCATGGGCCCGCTGGCTCATGAAACAACGGCGTTACCTAGGTGTTGCTTCCTTTGTCTACATGGCCGCCCATACGGCCTATTGGATGCAAGAGGTGACTATCAACCGGATCGTCACAAGCCTGGTGGATTTCCCTATCACCCTTGGATGGATTTCAGGGGCTATCCTCGCATTCATGGCCATGACATCCAATGACTATTCCGTCCGTGAGCTTGGAGAGAAATGGAAGACACTGCAAAAATGGGTGTATATCGGCGCGCCCCTCGCTCTGTTCCACTGGCTCACCGCCGTTAGTTTTGCCACTGATGTCGTCTTAATCTATGGATCAATGGGCGTCGCTGTCATCTTACTCCGTGTTTTCGCCGCACAACGAAGCAGCAGCTCTAATGGATAAATCCATATAATAATCTCAGCGTTCACGGTCTCTATACAACATTCTATGTTGGAAACTTGATATGCCAGAATCGTCTAATACTTTTTTGCCTGCCATATTAGCAGCCGCACTCTTTACAGTCCCGGCACTTACGGTATCAGCAATGTCAACCCGGATCGAGGCAACGCAGGCGATTATCACGCTCGACCCCAAAACAACCTACCAAACGATGACTGGCTGGGAAGCGACGGCAAGCCTCCCGAACAAACCAGCAAATCCCGAGTGGTCGCCTTTCTACGATGCACTCATGGAGAAAGCGGTAAAAGATCTTGGCATCAACCGCATACGTCTTGAAATTCGCACCAGCGCTGAGAGCAACACAGATGATGTCAAGCGCTATCTGTCAGGCGCGTTTGACTATGATGAGTGGACAAAATATCGCTATGAAATGGTTAACGACAATGACGATCCACATGTCATTAATTGGGACGGTTTTAATTTTACAGAGCTTGATTGGCATATTGAAGAAACCATCCTCCCAATGCGCGAAAAATTGCAAGCGCGCGGCGAACGGCTCTTTATCAATCTGTGCTATGTGTCCTTTCGCAGCGGTTGGTACACTCATAAAGATCCTGAAGAATATGCCGAACTCGTGCTCGCAACTTACCTGCATATGCGCGATAAATACGGCTTCATCCCAGACACCTGGGAAGTTATTCTCGAACCGGATCTTGAATGGGATATGTGGAGCGGTGAAGAGATTGGTAAAGCCATTGTCGCCACATCTAAGCGGCTCAAGGAACACGGGTTCACACCAGCATTTGTCGTGCCCTCCGTGACAGATATGAGTAATACCCTTCCCTACATGGAGAAAATTGCGGATGTTCCGGGTGCCATGGAGCATGTCGTCGAGCTTGCTTATCATCGTTATAAAGGCACAAGCCGCAGGACATTAGCGCGCATTGCAGAATTTGCTAAGGAACACGGCATACAAACGTCAATGCTAGAATGGTGGTTCGGGCGAGGCACACACGACGTCTTGCATGAAGACTTAACCGTAGGACATAACACCTCATGGCAAGGCCGCGTCGTGAGAGGGCTCTTTAAAGTTCAGTATAACAATATTACACCCACAAGAATTTACCCCCAACCCGAAATGCGTTATAATCGCCAGTATTTTAGAGATGTTCGATATGGCGCCGTGCGCATCGGTGCGAGGTCGTCTGAAGAAAGCCGTCTCTCACCAGTCGCTTTCATCAATACAGATGGAACAACAACACTTGTCGTGAATGCAGAGAATGCGGGTGAAATCACCGTGATGAACCTTCCGGAAGGTTCCTATCAAATATCCTATGCAATAGAGAGTGGTTCTGTAATTCGGCCCGAACGCATCAGTGTTCGTGAGGGCGAAGAACTCAAAACGCATATCCCAGATGAAGGGGTGCTCACCATCACATCACGCTAAGGCGGGAGCCCCACTATGCCTTTGTCACATTTGTCATTGGCAAACCGCGCTGTGCAATCGCATTGCGGGTGTCAATAACCGAAACCCCTAAGTCTGTGAGAGCCGCATAGTCCACGTCATCATGATCGGTACAGATGATGATTGCGTCATACTTGGTCTGTTTCATATCACTTAATGAAACCGCAGCCTTGCCACTGAATTGTGGAAAGTCATGCATGTCAGGCAAAACAGGAATCAATGGATCTAAAAAATCCACCGTGGTCTTTTGCGCATGAAGCAGCTCCATAATCCTCAGAGAGGGGCTCTCACGGACATCACTAATATTCTTCTTATAGGCCATGCCGACAATCAGAATTTTGGCATCGCGCAAACCACGCCCACTGCTTTGGTCAACGATCTCACGTGTCCGGCCAATAACATATTTCGGCATCATGTTATTGACATCACCTGCTAATTCGATGAAACGAGTCGCCAAATCATGTTCGCGCGCTTTCCATGTGAGATAAAAGGGATCGATCGGGATACAGTGCCCGCCAAGACCGGGGCCGGGATAGAACGGCATAAAACCAAAGGGTTTTGTCGCCGCCGCGTCAATCACTTCCCAAATATCAACCCCCATGGCATCGTAAATGATTTTCAGTTCATTCACCAAACCGATATTCACAGAACGGAAGATATTTTCTGTAATTTTCACTGCTTCTGCCGTCCGCGTTGATGACACTGGAACGACCTTATCGACAACACCGCTGTAAAATTGCTGAGCGAGGGCGCTTGCCATGTCGCCATCACCACCGACAATTTTGGGTATTGTTGCCGTGTTAAAGGTGGTGTTGCCTGGGTCTTCACGCTCAGGCGACGAGGCCACGAAGAAATCAACACCATCCTTTAATCCACTCGTTTCGAGGATCGGCGTCATAATATCATCCGCCGTGCCGGGATAAGTCGTCGATTCCAGGACAACCAAGGTTTCATCTGTTAGATGCTTTGCGATCTCAGCCGATGTATTCTCCACATAGGAGAGATCAGGCTCGCGGTGAGATGAAAGCGGCGTCGGCACGCAGATGACAATCACATCGCAATCTTTCAGTATGGAAAAATCAGACGTATAGCGAAATGTTGTTCCGTTCACGCTGGTCAATGCGTCCTCGGTAACCGCTGCTATGTAGCTGGTTCCAGCAGTGAGATCTGCGATCTTCTTCTCATCGACCTCAAATCCAATGACGGAATTGCCGCGCGTGGCGGCTGTGACCGCGAGCGGCAACCCCACGTAGCCAAGACCAATGACACCGACTATTGCTGTCTTTGCGCGCAAACGCTCCAGTAAAGCCACACCTTTCACGGGATATTCGCTTTCCTTGTGTGATGATGTCATAATCCTTAATCCGTTCTAAAATTGCGTGTTCGTCTTGCGTGGCCACACACCATTATCTTACGACAAAAGCACTTCGATACAATCTTACACATAATCCGCGATAAGCTCCTTATAGGTCGCCTCAAATGCCGCATGAACCGCCTCGCTGTCGAACCGGTCTTCCGTGCTGCGCGTCAGACCTGCCGCTCCTTTAATTTTGCGGAGATCCGCAGACTCAATAAGATCAAGCACGGCTTGTGTCAGGCACTCCACATCTTCCACAGGACAAAGCATGCCGATGCTCTCGTCCACCAATTCCGACACACCACCGCAATTCGTGGCGACGACCGGCAACCCTGCGCGAAAAGCCTCAACAATGGAAATCGGCAAAGCTTCCCATCGCGACGTCAGCAGGAAAATATCAGCCGCCTTTAAATGCGCAGGCACAGTATCAATTGGCCCCAGAAAGCGCATATTCCGCGCCACACCCGCATCCTGAGCCCAATGTTCAACGTGTCCCGTCAATCGACCGCCGCCTGCGACAACAAACACAGTATTTGGGTGCTTTGCTATGACGCGTTTGGCGACGTCGATCATCACGTCAATGCCCTTTTGAGGTGCAAGCCGTGATGGACTGAAAATCATAACGCCATTGTCTTCCGGTAGATAAGACCTGCGAAGAGCAAGCACATCGGCTTCTGAAATATCCGGCAGGTGTTTAATACCCAAACCCAGGACACGCGCTTTGCTGGCCTTCACCCCATGCCTCATCAGCGCTTCCAGAGATAGACGGCTTGGTGACGCCGTCAGGTCTGCACAGTATTTCGCGATGTGCGCCGCTTGCGGAATGCGTTCCGGTTCCGAGCCGTGAAATGTCATCATCACAGGAATATTTGTCCCAAGTGTCGCAAGCCGGGCCACCATAGCTACACCCGTTTCATGCGCATGAATCAGATCAACCGGTTGCTGAGAAATAACGCGCCGTAATGTCATCACTGCTTGAATTAATGCCCATGTCCGGAAAATAAGATTACCATCGGGCCGCGAAATCTTGCGCATATCGAGCGAAATGAAATCATGCCTATTCGGATCGACAATACTTCTCTCCGGATCACCGGCTAGGATAACCTTATGACCATGCGCGCGTAGCCATGCGGTCAAATCCATCACATGGGTCTGAATGCCTCCACCTGGCCAGAAATTTGTGCAGAATTGCAAAATGCGCACGCGCTAATCCTCTTCACACCTATGCCGTCTCTGTAATGACGCCCTAGCAATGGACTTCCGGAATGAACGATTCATATCCAGAGTACCATGCATGTATCTGGCCACGCTTATGAACGTAAATTGTCCCAAATTGAGAATATTGACATAAATTGTTTGTAGATATTTGCTCGCTAAAGTATTGCATATATTACATTCTTGGCAAGCAGGGGGATTGTCACACTTTATCTGCAAATCCTTCCCTGAAATCATAAAGCGCGCCCTTCTCTATGGTCGCCGGGATTTACTTTTGAGCTGGCTCTATCGGTTGGAGCCGTATGGAAGAAAGTTAAAACATGAAAACGCTCCGTATCATCATGTTTACCACTTTCTATCCGCCTTATTCCTTTGGCGGCGATGCGGTTGGCGTACAGCGGATGGCGCAAGCATTGGCAAGACGCGGCCATGACGTGACGGTCGTCCATGACATTGATGCTTTCCTGACAGGAGGTGGCCAGCGGCCATCTTCCACAAACGAAGCTGACGGTGTGCGCACAATTGGCCTTGAGAGCCGCCATCCCCTATTGACCAATCTGCTAACTCAACAATTGGGGCGGCCCATCATCCATAGCGCCCAAATTCAAGCTATTCTTGATGAGGAACACCATGACATTATCTGGCACAATAATGTCTCTCTTGTGGGGGGGCCTAGTCTGCTTGATATGGGCACAGGCCTTAAAATTTATGAAGCGCACGAACATTGGCTGGTCTGCCCAACGCATGTCCTGTGGCGCCACAATAAGGAGCTTTGCAATAGCAAACAATGTTTCCGTTGCAGCCTCTCATACAAACGCCCGCCACAAGCTTGGCGCTATACTGGACTTATCGATAAAAAGCTTGATCAGATTGACCTTATTATTGCCAAGAGCGCATTCTCTAGGGACATGCACAAGCAATTTGGACTGCGCCATGAGATGACAGTGCTGCCTTATTTCCTTCCCGATATGCGCATCACCGATCAGCCAGCCCCAGCGCATCATGACCGGCCTTATTTTCTTTTCGTTGGACGTCTTGAAAAAATCAAAGGCTTACAAGATGTTTTTCCGGCTTTCGATAAATATCCGGATGCGGATCTGTTGATTCTGGGCGATGGTGAGTACACAGATGACCTCAAAGCGTTGGCAGCCCACAACAGCAATATCAAATTCCTTGGCCGTAAATCGCTAGATGAGCTGACGGCCTATTATCGCGGTGCACTCGGATTAATCGTTCCCTCCATCTGCTATGAAACATTTGGTATTATCTTAATCGAAAGCTTCCGACTTGGCACACCCGTCATCGCACGCAAGCGCGGTCCCTTCCCGGAAATTGTCGAGAAAGCCAATGGCGGCGCCTTGTTCGAAAACGAAGAGGAACTCATCGCCGCTATGACAAACATTCAAAGCGATCCGAATTGGCGCACTGAACATGGCCAAACCGCCCGCCAGGGTTTTGAAAAATACTGGAGCGAAGACCGCGTGCTTGAAGCCTATGGAGCTGCGTTCGCGAAAGCAGCGCATAACCGCGGTGACGTCAACTTAGCCAAAGCGCTTGAAGCAGGAGCCCTTGAGAACGGCGCTTAAGCGAGGGAGCCGATCCGGTGGGCATTTGCCATCACCGTCAGCGTGATGGTCGTCGCAGGGATCGTTGGCAAGACCGATGCATCAACCACATGCACGCGGTTTAATCCGTGCAAGCGGCCAACAAAGTTGGTCTGTAAACAGCCAGGGTTTTGTGACATTGGCAATGTACCCCCAGAATGAAAACTCGCCCCAGGCGCACTTATCCGGCTCGCAAAGCTGAGAGCATGCAACCCAGCGTGACGCAAGGAACGCGCAAGCTTTTGTTTAGCAGCCCCTATCACATGCTCCGTGTCCGGGTTTTCCTGCCGCTCAACAGATAAACGATTATTCTGTGGTGAGAGGTTGAGCTGAATGCTGGTGCAATGATCAGAGTGCAGAAATGTCTGCGCCACAATTAAGCGGCGCGACAGAGTACGGAACAGCCATGCGCTGCCAGGCAG
>JANQLI010000067.1 GCA_028280675.1 Alphaproteobacteria bacterium | reverse complement strand
ATTTAAACTCTTGCAGAATAAGGCGACCAAAAACCACAGCAAGTACGCACCCCATTCGCCCTTGCGGGCGGCTGTTGCGATTAAGCGATTGGCTTCATCAATGGTCGCCTTATTCTGCAAGAGTTTAAATCCAACGCCCCAAGTGGCAATGATCGTGCGCAAGTAAACGCCGGTGGCAATCACGCAGCCATAAAGTAGGACCTTCCAAGCGAGCCATTGATTGGCGAATGGCTCTTCTTGGAGAAGTGAATAGATGCCAATGCCGATCATGGCGACGATCACGATATAGCGTATGCCCATATCGATTTTTGTCAGTGTCATCCCTAATGCAGATTGATGCTGCCAGTGAGTCACCCACACCAAGGCAAGCCAGCCGAGAAAGGCGATCCACACAAACCAGAAGAGGGGGGCGGGCACACCGACGAGATCACTCATGGACCACATCTGAAACCCGACGGGGAACAGAAGGACCAAGCCTGTTCGCGGACCCATATCAAGCAAGAGGGTGAGATCGAGAAAACGCATGCGCTCATCAAAACTGAGATCGGATCGCGCGACATATTTCGCAGCGTAGTAGACACCCAGATCAGCTCCCAGCCAGTAGACAAAGAGTAAGACGTGGACGTAGCGCCAAAAATCGTATGCGGAGAATTCCATTGAGGTCTCGTTGCACAAGCAAAGGGTGCGCGCAATAGACACATTTCATTTGGGGAAAAACAGCTCTAATTCACTCCCAACCACATGGTGCGTGGCTGGCCTTGTTGCGAATGCCCCGCAACTAGATTGATCAAGATCAATGCCCTCTCGATCTGGATGGTCAAGATATGGTTGAAATTTGAGACGTTTAAGGGGTTTTCCGCGCATGAGCGCATTTATGTGTTCTTTTTCTTTAAAAGCACAGTTGCAAGTAATTATCATTAGCGATATAGACCCCACAGGCATAAATGACATGAGAATGAGCAAATGACGGCTGAGACACTTGCGGAGTTAGACATTGGCGATAAGGCCAAGATTATCCAAATCACGGGTGTGAGTGCACGTGCGGAAGATGGCTATATCGGCCAAGCCGAACTTGAACACCGTCTTTTAGAGGCTGGTTTCATGGAGGGTGAAATCATTGAGGTGATCCATCATGGCCCTGTCAGCCATGATCCGATGGCGGTGCAGATAGACGACATGATTGTCGCGCTTCGGCGTAATGAAGCCAAATCTATTCATATTGAAAAAATTTCCTAAAGGCGATGCGACCCCATGACTAAGGATGCGGCCCTCCGTATAGCGCTTGTTGGTAATCCCAATTGTGGGAAGACGGCGCTCTTCAATGCTCTCACTGGCAGCCGTCAGAAAGTGGCGAACTATGCAGGCGTCACCGTTGAGCGCCGTACGGGCGTGCACATCACCGATACAGGCAAGATTTTTAAGGTGATTGACCTTCCTGGAAGTTACAGTCTGCGCGGACGCAGTCCGGACGAAGAGATCACGCGCGATGTTGTGTTGGGGCGATATGAAGGGGAAACACCGCCTGATGTGGTTCTGTGTGTTCTTGACGCCACGAATTTGCGCGCGCATTTGCGACTCGCGCTTGAGCTAAAACGCACTGGTGTGCCAATGCTCGTTGTTCTCAATATGATGGATCTTGCGGCCTATCGCGATATTGAGATTGATGTCGATAAACTTTCGAAACACCTCGGTGTTCCCGTTGTGACCAGCGTGGCTGTGCGCAAAGCAGGGATGGCGGGTCTTCTGAAACATCTTGATGAAAATATTGTATCGCTTGTACCGCCATCGGCAAATCACGTGCAGGATTGGACAGCGCCCACCCCAGAAGATTTCCGTCAGATTCAGAAAGAAGCCAAAACCATTGCGGCGGATGTGTTTATTCGTGAAGGCACAATTCACCGTATTACACGCCATATCGATAATGTGGTTTTGAATCCTTTTATTGGCCCCATCATTCTTTTGGGTATTTTGTTTCTCATTTTCCAAGCGGTTTTTTCATGGGCCGAAACCCCGATGGATATGATCGATGGGTCTATCGTTGCGCTACAGGACTTGGCGATAAACGTGTTACCGGATAGTTGGATTCGGAGTCTCGTTGTCGATGGCATCCTTGCCGGTGTTGGCAGTGTCGTCATCTTCCTGCCGCAGATTATGATCCTTTTTACCTTCATCCTGCTCCTTGAAGCTTCAGGATATATGGCGCGTGCAGCATTCTTGATGGATAAATTGATGGGCAAAGTTGGGTTGAATGGCCGGGCATTCATTCCACTTCTGTCGAGTTTCGCTTGTGCGATTCCTGGTATTATGGCGGCGCGGAGTATCGACAACGAACGTGATCGCTTAACGACGATTTTGATTGCGCCGCTCATGACATGTTCGGCGCGCTTGCCTGTCTACACGCTGATCATTGCAGCCTTTATACCTAATGATCCTGTCTATGGCGTGGGGCAGCAAGGTCTCGTCATGTTTGGCCTGTATGTTGCCGGTATTGTCAGTGCCTTGATCATTGCCGCCGTTCTGAAACTGACGATCACCAAGGGTATGGCGCAGCCGCTTATTTTGGAGTTGCCGACGTATAAAGTTCCCATTGTCCGTGATTTGATTATGGGTGTCTGGGAGCGGGCGGCAATCTTTCTGCGCCGGGCAGGGGGGATCATCCTGGCATCTATGATTGTGCTGTGGGTTCTGGCCTTATGGCCGACCGCTCCTGAAGGCGCAACGCAGGCGGATATTTACTACAGCCTTGTCGGGTTGATCGGCCGGGGTCTGTCTTACGTCTTTGCCCCCATCGGCTTTGACTGGGAAATCTCGATTGCGTTGGTGCCGGGCATGGCGGCGCGTGAAGTGGCGGTGGCGGCGCTTGGGACCGTTTATGCCCTGAGTGGTAATGAAGATATTGTGGCCGAACGTCTGGTTGATGTTCTCCGCAATGCATGGACCTTACCAACAGCTTTGTCATTCCTTGCATGGTACGTTTTCGCCCCGCAATGCATTTCAACATTGGCCGCCACCAAACGTGAAACGAATAGCTGGCGTTGGACAGGCTTTATGGTCGTTTATCTTTTTGGCCTTGCCTATCTCGCATCCTTTATCACTTATCGTGTTGCATTGTCGTTCGCCGGTTAAGTATGCCCTCCAACAAAGTGATGGGTGTCGCGAGAGTGTCCGTTTGTGATGTTTGCACGTCTGCAAGGGCGCGCCGAGCTGAGATTGCGAAGAGACCCAGCATGGCGAAAAAGCCAAGGTGAATGTGCAGGGTGGCGGCAATGATGATACCGAAAAGCGGCGCGAAGTAGGCTAATACAAGAATACCTTTTTCAATGCGTGTGGTTCCTTTGCGCATCATATCATCGGTCAGAATAATAAGGGGGATGGCGAGGAGCGCCAGCACGTAATCAAAAATATATGGCATGATCAGAAGTGTTGCAGGGATCAGTGTTGCCCAGGCAAGGCGGCTTGCCCCGCACCGCCGCCACACATAGAGGGTGGTCAACGCAGCGACACCAGCGCATGTCCAATGGAGGAAATAGGCCATATTTTGCGGCACTTCTAAAAGACGCAAAGAGACAAAGAGGCTTGGCATTTTGGGCCACGGAAGCAGGCCTTTCTCCATGACCTCCCCGACAAGAGGGGTATTTTCATAAAAGTGAAGCCACAATTCCCATCCTAAGACGACGGTAGAAAGGGCAACAAAGAGAAGAGTAGTGATGCTTGCCGCGAAGAAGGTGCGCCATTGCCCCGCAGCGATGAGGACAAAGGGCAGCAAAAGCCCCAATTGCGGTTTATATGCCAATAAACCAATCAAAATGCCAGCCACAATAGGCCGCTTATCAATGGTGTATATGGCGGACGCGAGGAGAGCAGCGCTAAGGAGCGTATTTTGTCCATGATAGATGCACACCCAGGCGCCTGGAAAAGCCAACAGCAACACGAGAAAGTCTTTGTGAGCAAGCAAGTGATTCATGTAAAAGACAAATGCAGCGAAGGATATGCTGACAAAGGTAAGATAGGACAACGTGTAGGGCAGTAAAGCGAGTGGAGCGACAATCAGATGATACATAGGCGGGTAGTGCCATAGATAAATTTTGCCACTCTCGACAGCCATCTGCTGTACAAAATAAATTTGCTGCAAATCGAAAGACAGCTCGGGCACGCCCTGTAAGGTTAGAAATCCTGCGCTCCAGAAGGTGATAAAGTCATAGCCAAACGGCCGCCCCGAAATATCGACAGAATTCTCAAGTGTGAAGAAGTAAAACGCAATCGCAACAAGATAAACGGCGAGCAAGAGACGCGGATAGACCCGGAGCTGTTGTGCTGTAAACAGCGTTGATGTTTCCGATGGAGTCATGGAGTCGCTCTCACGTCGTAGGATCGCATTAAGATACGTGAGAGGTGTTTAAAAGGTGTGTATATGCATAGCCTCAGTAAGGGGTGGTTAACTCTTGGTTAATATCCGTCTCGATGGCGAGGTCACTAAGGGCGTCCAAGTATTCCTCTAAGATGACCAATCCTGTATATGGCACAGCACCGCAAAGACATAATGGTCATTCATTTTTCAACGTCATATTGACTTGGCAGAAAGTTCCATTATCTAGTTCGCCAATGAAGGTAAGGAGATTGAGCTGTTCGAGGTTCGTTATTTTGATGACTGAAGTAAAATTTGAATGCCAGCCAAAAAGAAGTAACGCTGACTGAGGAAGGATACCCGACATTGTACGTTCAAACCAGGGGGCATAAACATTTTGCTCTTCAAAACCTTTTCTATTTGAGACAGGTGATTTTAGGCCGATCCCAATAATTTCTTTTTCCTTTGTGATATAAAGTGTCTTAAGAGAATAACCTTTCTCATGCCTCACCCAACCTCGAAATGTGATAAAGGGGCCCGTTATAACAGCTTGCGATTGAGCGCCCAAACACTGACTTGCAGTATTGATCATATTATCTTGAATCAGTGTATTAAATTGAGAAGCCCAAAGATAATCAAACGTATCAAGGGAATTTTCCTTAATAAAATTATATGCTTTTTTTGTATTCAACGTTCTGTAGTTTTCTTGGCCATAGACATATTGACGTTCTTCAGCGGTTCTTGTCGCCGCGATCATGAGTGATCGCTCATCAAGTTTAACTTGTGTGGATACATATCTTAAGGCTTGATCAAATGTAATCAGGGATAGGATCAGAAGCGCGAGTGTAATCAATAAAGACGTATTAGGTATATACTTTGCATATCTATCATTTTGTTTGGGCTTCATAAGCAGTGCTGTAATAAGAGCAAAAAGCGAGATCCAAAACATCAGGCTTATGGTCACATACTTGTTCATGACCGCCTCCGGCAGGGTGCGAGCGAAACTGGTCATTAGGCTTGCGCCAAAGGCAAACCATGCAGGTATCAACATTACATAAATGATGTCGTGTAGGCGGTAACGGAAGGCATAAAGACTTATTCCAAAAAGAGCACCGCTTCCTATTGCGCCCATTGCAAAGCTTAATGGCATGGCAGAACGACGCGGTAAGTAAAATATTTTGGAAAAAAGATTCCCAATCTCCATGAATGTAAATTGTATTGAGTGCAATATGTCAAAATTTACAAGACCAAGAGATGAAATTTCTCCTGTGCCACAATTGGGTGTGAAAAGCATTGTGAGAACAAAAAAGAAAATTCCTAGTATAATGATTACATATGGTAAAATGTTGGAGGCCCTTAGCAGTAAGAGAGAAATTAAAAGAGCTCCCCATACAGCTCCACCATAACCAAAACTCAACGATGAAATAACACCACCTAGAAAAAGAAAAAATAACGCTTTAGGGTCATTGGGTTCAACCAGAAGAAATTTAAATCCATTAGCGGCAATAAGCAGACCCATAATAGTAAGATGATCGTGAATTGCCATGCCCCACAACAACTTGTGATGGTTGACAAGCAGAGTGAAGGCAATCCCACTCAACAAAAATAATGTGATTTTTGGAAGCGTTACATAAGGTGTATTCCTTTGTTGTTGGATAAGTAGTTTTGTAAAGAGCAAGATATTCACAACAATAATTGTTAAATTCATGCTTATGCGTGACAGTGCCGAACCATCAAAAGCTGCGAGAGACAAGCGGTAAAGAAAACCAGGAAAAATCATAGGGTGGCCGTAATATTTGCAAAATAAATTTCCAAATAAGCCGTTCGACATATAAAAACCAAGATGTTGCCACTCGTCCAAAATGAATACGGGATAGCGATAAAAGAAGATAAAGCAGAGATTAAAAAGAAAAGTTAGTGCTAAACATGCGACTAGGAGTCTTTGATAGATCCTAAGCATTCATTTATTCCACCGTTACCCAGATTGGTGTTGACCAAGCACGTTCTTCATTATCTTGTGTTACACGAAGATAATAAAAGTGATTTCCTCGCTTCGCGCCATCGTAAAAATCGAATTCAATGAGACCGTTCGTTGTTTTGAAAACCTTAATTTCTTTATTATCTCGGATAATAGCAACTTCTAAGGTATCTGTTTTGCCTATAATGTACGCTTGCACATAAGGGGGTGTCTTTGTCATAAACGTCGTGCCGACTGACTCATTGTTAATGGAAAAGTCCATATAGATACGGTCTTTACTTGTTCCATAGACTTGATAATTCCATAAGGAGTCCCAAATGGCATCGCGCGTCAGTTCTGTTGCCCAGACACCCGCCAAACCTCCGGGGTATTTAAACCAGGTCGAACGACCTGGTTTAGAGTCATGATTATCACTCGCAGCGATAACGCCAAATTTCAAACCTTTTGCTAACGCACCTTGCATGTATTTGTTAAAATCCTTATGGGCTCTGCCCAAAGGACGGGGATTACCAGGAAACTCTGATGTTCCGTGTGAAGAATAAACTTCAATAAACCGTACGATGCGTTCATCCCAGAATTCAAAGGGATAATTTTTGTCGTCATAGAAGCCGCGATTATAAGCAAAATGATGTGGTCCCGTTAGAGCTTCAGGTTGTTCAGCATGTTCATTAAACTCCCTATTCATAGATCTTATGATTTCTGTATAAGGTTTGTATTCCCATGATTCAGAAAAATGAGGGGTGTTGTCACTGCGAAAATAAAGATTGAGGTGATCAGGCCCTGGACTAATTTCCTGTGCCAAAAGAGTGACGTATTTTCCTGGCTCATAAAAATCTTGCACTGCTTTAATATTTGCAGGCCAATCTTCATTACCGTGATCTGTTAACGCAATAAAATCGAGGGCGGCTACATCTCGTCCAAATTGAAAATATTCATTTGCATCTTTACCTAAGCCATCTGAGACACTGGTGTGGCCATGCAAATCTCCCCAATAAAGCCGTTTCTCAGGAAGCGATTCAAAGACGCGTATAGGATTACTGCGTCCCTTATATTGCCCATCTGTTGAGCGAATACGAATTCTGTGATGCCCAATCGATGTGAGCACGACATTTGTCTGGGCCATGCCCCTATTGAAGGCGACATTTTCTGCTAGAAGACTATTATTTTCATCGTAAAGGGAGACAGACCCTTTGAAGCTTTCAGTTACATTGAGAAATTCATCTTCAAGACGAAGATGAAAATGAAAAGGTTGATCTTTTTGAACTTGGGACGGGGCAATGGCTGCCAGCTCTTTGCCCTTTGCGTGTTTGATTTGAAAATTAATCGTCTTAAGAGTTTTTTCAAAAATACCATCCCCATCACTATCAATTGAAATGCGAAACTCTTGATCTTCATCAGTATGTTGTGGCGTGCGTATACCTTTGCGATTATCACCAAAAATAAACGTAACACGATCTCCGGCAGCAAGTTTTTTCTTCTCCAATTTTGATGTTAGTAATTTATTGAAGATTCGGTTTCGGTTACTGCCAGTTGCATAGATATTAGGTGGAATGACACCCATATAATGATTTAATGTGATATTTCTTGTATGCGTATCGTCAACGCCAACATGGTTGGCTCCATTCCGTCTCAAAGTTTGAAAACGCCAACCAGCAGCATGATGTGTTCCTATTGCAATGCCACCATTTTTCGCTATTCCACCTTTGCCAACTGTGACTTCGATAGAAAACGTTGTCATTTCTCCAGCGATGAAAGGGCCATCATGAATGACACGCGCACACCAGTGCGCGGCGTTACTGCCAGAAGATGAAGGACAGTTCTCAATATCCTCATTGACCGGAAGATCATTCTTACTCGTGGGACTTTTATCAGTGCTTTCGTCACACGAGATAAGCCCTATCAAAATAAAACAAATAAAAATTCTAAGAAAAGGCAAAGAGAAGATTCCTACTTACATGCAACCACTTGTGTAGCGTTGATGAGAATATAGTCCCAATAGAATAATTTTACCAATCCCAAAAACGGAGCTTTTCAACCTTATCTGTCAGACCTGCGCCTGGATGATCAACGGCCCATTCGCGCAGTTGCGCTTGGAGCCAGGTGAGAGCATCGTCAACGTCATCGGTGATGTGAAAGAGATCCATATCTTCGGGATCAATGGTGCCAAATGCGGCCATCGGTTCAAATTCGATGATGTTGTTCCAGTATGCTGAGCCAAATAAGACGATGGGAAGCTTACGGCGGATTTTTTCCGTTTGCACCAGGGTTAGCACTTCCATGAACTCATCAAGTGTTCCAAATCCACCGGGCATCACCACAGCCGCTTTGGCGAGATAGACCATCCAGAATTTACGCATAAAGAAGTAATGAAATTCAAAAGCTAGCCCATCGGTGATGTATTCATTTGGATATTGTTCAAACGGCAGGGAGATATTCATCCCCAATGTCGGACCATTGGCTTCCATAGCGCCGCGGTTGGCTGCTTCCATAATACCAGGACCCCCGCCAGTCACCACAGAGAAACGGTGTTTCACATGCGCTTCGTTTTGCGCTAGCTCTTCCGACCAGAGCGTGAGTTTAAAGGCAAGCTCACGCGCCGCCTCATAATAGACCGACATCTTCATATCATGCTGGGCTTTTTGCATCTCAGCCTTGGTCGCATTTTGCTTCTTTTTCACGCGGGTAAGACGGCGCTTGGCTTTTGCCTCTGACAGTGTGCGGGCTGAGCCAAAGAAAACAACCGTGTCGTCAATGCCTGCCTCGCGCAGGCGTTTTTCCGGTTCAAGATATTCCGCCATGATCCGCACCACACGGGCATCGCGGCTATTGATGAAACGTTGGCTTTTAAATGCTTTGGCGGGTTTTTTTGGCTTGGCGGATCGTTTGTGTGCCATGTGGGCTCAGGTCTCCTGTGATGTATAGGGTGCAGTTTATCTGACTCGCCTGTCAGTGTGATGGACAATTCCTTGAAAAATGACTACTAAAGCCGCCGAACAGGCATGAGGAGTGGATCATGGCTAAACAGGCGAAAATCAAAGTCGGGATTGTTGGCGCATCGGGATATACCGGAGCAGACCTGATCCGCCTGCTTGCCTGTCATCCGCAAGCCGAGATCACGCTGCTGACTGCGAATGCACAAGCGGGGCAGCCCCTGGCCGATGTTTACCCGCATTTAGGCGGTCTTGATCTGCCAGACCTGATAAAGGCGGAAGACGCCGATTGGTCGGACCTT
>JANQLI010000007.1 GCA_028280675.1 Alphaproteobacteria bacterium | reverse complement strand
CCAACCACCATGTCAGGAGAGCGGCTCCGAGATAAAGGCCAACACCGGTTATACGGTGGGCGATGGAGGTCGCCATCGTCACCGGCCACCGATAAATCTGCAAATGCGGCGAAAGTGGCCGCTGTCGTTTCGCTTCAGCCATAGAATCTGTCCTGAAGGGTCTCTGCTGTGCGCGGGCCATCGGGGGCGGATGAACCGCGATATATGAAGTGGCAAGACACGCCGCCTGCCCCCAAATCCGGGCTGTTTATGGCACTTTGGGCCTGGCTCGACAAGAGGGGAGAGACGGATTTCTATGCTGAGAGGCGCAGAATTGCAGGATCTTCAAAATATGACATGACCCGGCTAGACTGTTAGACTAAACCTTAAACATTCTTGTGCATGATCAAGGCAACCCATGCGCAAATGAAGGCCGTAACATGAGTAAGCCATTAATTCTGATCGAGATGAATGAGCTCTGCCCTGACCTGCTCCGGAAATGGATGGAGGCAGGCGAACTACCGAATTTCTCCAGATTCTATCGCGAATCGGATGTCTTCACCACAGACGTTGATGTCGAGGACAGCAAATATCTTGAGCCCTGGATCCAGTGGTACTCCATGCATACCGGCGTTAATTACGACACCCACGGCGTCTATCATCTGACAGACGGCCCGAAATCTGGCGAAAAGGACATTTGGGGCATGCTGCGGGATGCCGGTCTTAATGTCGGCAATTTCAGCAGCATGAATTGCGGTGGCTTCGAAGCCGAGGGGTCATTTTATGTGCCCGATCCTTGGGTCACCTCGGAACGCGCATATCCGCAGGAGCTGCAACTTTTTCAAGATTTTGTGCAAAACCAAGTTCAAGAATATACCAATCCAAACAAAGTCTTCGGCCCTACTGAAATGGCCAAGACCCTCGCCTTCCTCACGGGGCATGGCCTTTCCACAAAGACCATCCACCGCATCGTCACCCAGCTCAGCTCGGAAAAATTGAAAGATGCAGGTGAAGGCTGGAAACGCGTCTTTATTCTCGATTGGCTCTGCGCCGATGTGTTTCGTCATTATATGCGCAAAACACAGCCCGCTTTTGCGACCTTCTTTTCCAATTCGATCGCCCATTGCCAACATGCCTATTGGCGCTGTATGGAACCCGAGAAGTTTGACGTGCAGCCATCGGACGATGAGCTGACACGCTATGGCGACGCTATATTGCTTGCCTATAAAAATTCTGACGCCATCCTTGGAGAAATGTTCAAGCTGGAACGCCAGGGTTACCAACTCGCTCTGGCCAGCGCACTTAGCCAGCAACCCTTCTTGCGTCTGGAGGGGATTGGCGGACAGCGTTTTTACCGCATGCATGATGTGGAAAGCGCGCTACGCGACTTGCAGATTCCGTATCAAGATGTCCAACCTGTGATGACCCATCAATATATGGTGCGGTTTGCGAGTGGAACAGAACGCGACGCGGCAATCGAATCCCTGCGCGCGCTCTCCGTTGATGGGAAAGCGCTGTTCCAAGCAGATCCATCAGACGAAGACTCGCTTTATCTTGGCAATCAACTGCGCGAAGAAATGCCCCATGGCCTGCGCATCGAAGGCTTCCGCGGCAGCAATCAAGAACTCAAATTTGATGATCTGTTTTATCTGATTGATGAAACCAAAAGCGGCTGTCACCATCCGGACGGCGTGCTGTGGTTTAAAACCGGCACACACCACATCCACAGCAAAAAGGTGTCTATCCTGGATGTCGCGCCGACAATTCTTGAGTGGTTTGGCGTGCCATCGTCACGCACACAGTCTTACAACCTCATGGGACGAAGCCTGTTGCCACAGTTTGCCAGCGCCAAAGCTAGCGCGGCATAAGCACCCAGACATCGAAGTCGAGAATGACGGACGGATGGTATGCACCCTCCGCATCTTTATAAGGAAGGTCAGAACAGGGCTGATCTTTTGTCGCGACCATGCGCAGACGCAACGCGCCGACATCATCGCGATCCGGAATGTCTGCTTTCTCCAGCACCTCTGACCAGGCAAAGACGGTATCGCCACCAAATAAAGGTGCGACGTGCCGCCCGCCATTGATGGCGAGAATATTTTGCGCATTCGCAAAGCCATTAAAGCTCAGCGCACGCGCCATGCTGATCACCACACCACCATAAATCAGACGGCGGCCAAAGCGGCTGTTTGCCTGGCTGAATTGATCAAAATGCACTTTTGCGGTGTTTTGATAGAGACGAGTCGCAAGCATGTGATCGGATTCTTCCACCGTCACACCGTTCACATGATCGATTTTTTCGCCCACGTCATAATTGCCCCAAAGGTCCGGGGAGCCCGCAAGGGTGGTGTTATAGGACTCGAAATTGAGACCCTCTGGCACAACAAGGTCATCCGCAGCCACGGCGTCGGGGAGATCCGGTACAATAGCCGTTGGCGCAGGGGATGATGCGTCGCGTTTATGCACCATGACCCAACGTGTATATTCAAGCACCGTTTCACGGCGCTGGTTCATTCCGATGGATCGCACATACACCACACCGGTTTTACCATTCGAATTTTCTTTGCGGCCAATCACTTCGGATGTGGCCGTAATCGTATCGCCAACATAAACAGGTTTGAGAAACTTCCCATCCGCGTAACCAAGATTAGCGACGGCATTCAAAGAAATATCCGGAACCGTTTTACCAAACACAATGTGAAAGGTCAGCAGATCATCAATCGGCGCTTCCGGCAACCCGGACCGGCGCGCAAACTCGGCAGACGATTGTAACGCAAAGCGTGTTGGATAGAGTGCGGTATAGAGCGCCACATCACCGGATGTGATCGTGCGCGGCGTAGCGTGATAAAGAATCTGCCCAAGCTCAAAATCTTCGAAATAATTGCCTGCGTTTGTTTTCGACATTATCTCAAGGCTTCCTTCCATATCCCCTCCCCCTTGACGGGGGAGGGCCAGGGTGAGGGTGACAATATGGCTTGACTCCTCCTCACCCAGCTACACCTAAGATTAGCGTTGCCAATCAAGGCTGCACATCCCTCTCCCGCCAGGGGAGAAGGAAAAACTCAATCACACATTCCCACCAAGCTCTGCGATGGCGTCAGCGATGGCGACGTGCTTCTTCCCAATTTCCGCATGTAAACGTTCAACCATTTTGCCCTCCACTTGAATGGCGCCTTTATCGGCATTCTCAGGCTCTTCAAATGCAGCGATGATCTTACGCGCCCACTGCACTTCGTCTTTAGACGGTGAAAAGGCGGCGTTACAGGGATCAATCTGCACGGGATGGATGAGGGTCTTGCCATCAAAGCCAAGCTCTGCCCCTTGTGCACATACATCTGCGAAACCTGTTTCGTTTTTAAAATCGTTATAGACCCCATCCATAATCGCGAGGCCATAAGCACGCGCCGCAAGCACGCACACTTCTAAGGAATAAAGCAGCGGCACGCGGTCCGCGGTCAAACGCAAGCCCGTGTCTTTGGCAATGTCATTGGTGCCCATGACAAAGCCTGCAAGGCGCGCGCCAGGCTCTGCGGCTGTCGCGGCAATCTGTTGCGCATTCAGAAGCCCAAGTGGCGTTTCCATCATCGCCCATAGCGCCACTTTATCAGATGCCCCGACATCGTTGATCACCGCTTCATATTGCTGAATGTCATAGGCGGAATTGACTTTGGGCACGAGGATCGCATCGGGCTCTACTTTCGCCGCCGCTTTCACATCATCCAAGCCCCACGCTGTATCAAGGCCATTGGTGCGGATGATCATTTCCCGTTTGCCGTAGCCGCCATTTTTGATGGCGTCACAGACTTGCGTGCGCGCCATTGCTTTGGCATCCGGCGCGACGGCATCTTCAAGATCAAGGATCAAAGCATCGGCGGCAAGAGTTTTGGCTTTTTCCAATGCACGGGCATTCGACCCCGGCATGTACAGAACAGAACGCCTTGGACGAACTGACTGGGGGCGAATGGTGGCGGCCATTGTGATCTCCGTGGGTGCGTTACTTTTTGAGGTAACGATTAATCAGAACTTCGGCGATCTGCACTGTATTCAGCGCAGCCCCTTTGCGCAAGTTGTCTGAGACAACCCACATGTTTAACCCATTCTCAACAGTTGGATCCACGCGGATACGGCTGATGAACGTCGCGTAATCGCCAACGCATTCCACAGGCGTCACATAGCCTTCGTCTTCGCGTTTATCGACCACCAAACAGCCTGGTGCCTCGCGCAAGATTTTCTGCGCTTCGACATCCGTGATCTCACGTTCAAACTCGATGTTAACCGATTCCGCATGGCCGACAAATACCGGCACACGCACCGCCGTCGCTGTGAGTTTGATTTTCGGATCGAGCATTTTTTTGGTTTCAGCGACCATTTTCCATTCTTCTTTGGTCGAGCCGTCTTCCATAAACACATCGATATGCGGGATCACATTAAACGCGATTTGCTTGGTGAAATTTTCTTTATCCACCGGATCGTTGACAAAGATCGCGCGGGTTTGATTCCATAATTCATCCATCGCCGCTTTGCCCGCGCCGGACGTGGATTGATACGTGGACACCACAACCCGTTTGATACCAGCCACATCATGCAACGGCTTGAGCGCCACAACCAATTGCGCCGTCGAACAATTGGGATTGGCGATAATATTCTTCTTGGTATAGCCCGCCACATCATCGGCATTCACTTCGGGCACAATAAGCGGCACGTCCGGATGCATGCGCCAATGGGACGAATTATCAATCACCACACACCCTTGCGCGGCAATTTTTGGCGACCATTCCGCTGACACCGACCCACCGGCTGACATCAACGCAATATCAGTGCTGGAAAAATCGAAGGTCTCAAGGTCTTTGCACTTCAGTGTTTTCTCGCCAAAGGACACCTCTTTGCCAACGCTTTTCCGCGAGGCAAGCGCAATGACCTCATCCACAGGAAACTGACGTTCCTCAAGAATGTTCAGCATTTCGTGGCCCACATTTCCCGTGGCCCCGACAACTGCAACTTTATAACCCATAATCGTTCACCTTTATTGTTGGCGACGTCTTGTGTGTGAAAGGAAGATCCAGCTTTGTCTCTGGCGTCCCGGCTCACCCACAGGACGCCGAGACATTTACTGCGCGAGTTTGGTGAGCTCCGCAATAATAGCGTCACCCATCTCGGCGGTTGATGTCTTTGTCATACCGGTTTGCATAATATCCGCCGTGCGCAGACCTTTATTGAGCGCGTTGTTAATCGCAGTCTCAATCAACTCAGCTTCCTTCTGCAAATCGAACGAATAGCGCAGCATCATGACAAAGCTCAAAATTGTGGCAATCGGATTGGCAATGCCTTGGCCCATAATATCAGGGGCCGATCCATGCACCGGTTCATAAAGCCCAAGGGCTTTTCCGGCGGCATCTTTAGCACCCAACGCCGCCGACGGCAACATGCCGATAGAACCCGTCAACATAGATGCCGCATCCGACGTAATATCGCCAAACAGGTTTTCGGTCAGGATCACATCAAATTGCTTCGGTGTACGGACCAATTGCATACAACAATTATCCACATACATATGCTCAAGCTGAACATCTGGGAATTCATCTTGTTGAATGCGCGTCACAACTTCACGCCAGAGACGCATCACATCAAGCGCATTGGCTTTATCAACGGATGTTACGCGATTGTCGCGTTTCCGTGCGAGTTCAAAGGCCACGCGGGCGACGCGTTCAATTTCAGATGTGGTGTAGACAAGGGTGTTATACCCCTTTTGTTGCCCATCCGGCAGATCATCTATCCCGCGTGGTTCGCCATAATAAAGACCGCCGATCAATTCACGGACGATCATAATATCAAGACCCTGCACAAATTCTGGACGCAAGGAGGAAGCATCTAAAAGCGGATCAAACATCATCGCCGGGCGGAGGTTGGCGAAGAGACCCATATCTTTGCGCAAACGCAAAAGGCCCTTTGGCGGGCTGAGTTCCAGAGGAACGCTTTCCCACTTCGGTCCGTCAATCGCACCAAGAAGCGCAGCATCCGCTTTGAGCGCTTTATCAACAACCTCATCGGTCACCGGGACACCATGGGCATCATAGGCACACCCACCAATGAGATCTTCTTCCAGATTGAACGTAATGTCCGTATTGGTGTTGAACCATTCGATCACGCGAACGGTTTCGCCCACAACTTCCGGGCCAATACCATCACCTGGGAGGATTAAAATGTCGTATGTATTTGGCATACGTAATTACTTTCTATTTAACTTGTCGTCGGCAACCAAGACCGTTCAGCCGCACGCGTTTTTTCGTAAGCAGCGATCTTCTCGTCTTTTTGAAGCGTGAGCCCGATGTCATCCAAACCATTCAGCAAGCAATATTTACGAAACTCATCCACATCGAAATTAATCACATCACCATTGGGGCGCGTGATCGTTTGCGCTTCAAGATCCACCGTCAATGTGGCGTTCGCACCTTGCTCAGCATCGCCCGCTAACTGATCAACAGTCTCTTGCGGCAACACGATCGGCAAGATCGAGTTTTTAAAACAATTGTTGAAGAAAATATCCGCAAAAGCAGGCCCGATGATGCAGCGAATACCAAAGTCAGCGAGACCCCATGGCGCATGCTCGCGACTTGATCCACAGCCAAAATTATCACCGGTAATCAAAAGCTGCGCATTGCGATAGGCGTCTTGATTCAGAACAAAGTCTGGCTTTTCCGAACCGTCTTCGTTAAAGCGCATATTGTAAAAGATGATCTTGCCAAGACCCGTCCGTTCAATCGTTTTGAGGAACGGCCCGGGCACAATCATATCCGTGTCCACATTGACCAGAGGCAGTGGAGCGGCGACACCTGTCAGTGTAGTAAACTTTTCCATTCTTTCTTACCTCTACTGTAAATCACGAAAATCAATAAAATGACCAGCAATGGCCGCAGCGGCTGCCATGGATGGACTCATCAAATGAGTCCGTCCACCCTTGCCTTGACGGCCTTCAAAGTTACGGTTCGAGGTCGACGCGCAACGTTGTCCAGGCAGGAGCTTGTCTGGATTCATGGCAAGACACATCGAACAACCCGCTTCGCGCCATTCAAAACCTGCATCGGTGAAGATCTTATCGAGACCTTCGGCTTCGGCTTGCTCTTTCACCAAACCTGAGCCCGGCACCACAAGCGCTGTCACATGATCGGCAACTTGACGACCCTTGGCGATGTAGGCTGCGGCGCGCAAGTCTTCGATACGACTATTGGTGCAAGAGCCGATGAAAGCGACATCAATTTTGATATCTTTCATCTTGGTGCCGGATTCGAGACCCATATAGTCGAGCGAACGTTCAATAGCCGCGGCTTTGTGCTCGTCGCGGGCATCTTTGGGGAACGGCACTTCGCCATCAATACTGACCACATCTTCCGGGCTGGTTCCCCATGTCAGAAGCGGAGTGATCTCAGCAGCATCGAGCTCAACCACTTTGTCAAAGACCGCATCTTCATCGGTCTCATACATTTTCCATTGAGCGACAGCTGCTTCCCAAGCGGCCCCTTTTGGCGCTTGCGGTTTACCTTGGATGTAATCAAAGGTGGTTTGATCCGGCGCGATCAGTCCTGCGCGGGCGCCCGCTTCAATCGTCATGTTACAAAGCGACATGCGCCCTTCCATGCTCAGGCTGCGGATCGCATCACCGGTATATTCAATCACATATCCCGTGCCACCTGCGGTGCCGATTTTCCCGATCACAGCCAATGCCACATCTTTTCCGGTAATGCCTGGCCCGAGTGCCCCGCTGACATCGACCTTCATGTTTTTCGATTTTTTCTGGATCAAGGTTTGTGTCGCCAGCACATGTTCGACTTCCGATGTGCCAATGCCGTGCGCCAATGCCCCGAACGCGCCGTGAGTCGCCGTGTGACTATCACCGCACACAATGGTCATGCCGGGCTGCGTAAGACCTTGATCAGGGCCAACCACATGCACAATGCCTTGGCGAATATCGAGGCCGTCATAATATTCAATGCCGAACTCTTCGACATTCTTAGCCAATGTATCAAGCTGCAGCGCGGCTTGTTCATCCTCGACTGGCGCATGACGATCTGTTGTCGGGATGGAGTGATCAGCAACGGCGAGCGTGAGATCTGGACGACGCACTTTACGTCCAGCCACACGCAAGCCCTCAAAAGCTTGCGGCGACGTCACTTCATGGGTGAGATGGAGATCAATAAAGATCAGCGTTGAACCATCGCTTGTCTCATCAACCACATGGGCGTCCCAAATTTTATCGTACAGTGTTTTGCCTGCCATTTTCCTTGACCCTTTAATATGTCATCCCGAACAGCGCGTGAAACAAGCGTGATCCGGGACCTCGCGCCACACGGCACTCTTCCCAACGAGATCCCGGCTCTTCACCTTTGATTCCGGCCGGGATGACCTGAAACTTAATATATGTTTTAGGTCACTTCTTCTCCGCAATCCGCGCAGCTTTACCCGTGCGGCCACGGAGATAGTAAAGTTTTGCACGGCGTACATCCCCACGGCGGACAACTTCGATGGAATCGATCATCGGGCTGTACACGGGGAACACACGCTCCAAACCCTCGCCATACGAAATTTTGCGCATGGTGAAGCTTTCATTGAGGCCTTTCCCAGACCGACCAATGCACACCGCTTCAAAGGCCTGAATCCGCTCACGGGACCCTTCCGTCACACGCACATTGACGCGCAATGTGTCGCCGGGACCAAAGTCTGGCACTTGCCGCTTGGCTGCGATCTCAGCCATCTGCTCATTTTCGAGCTGTTCAATAATATTGCTCATCGTTCTTTTCCTTCTTCGAACTCATTTTTCCGCGCGATTGCGCTTCAAAAACTCTTTCCACAAATCAGGCCGCCGGGCCTGGGTTACCTCTTCAGCTTTGCCTTGCCGCCACTTGGCAATCTTGCCGTGATGGCCAGACGTCAGAACCTCTGGAATGTCACGCCCCTCCCACGTTTGTGGGCGGGTGTAGTGGGGATATTCCAAAAGCCCCTGTTCAAAACTTTCTTCCGCGAGCGAACCTTCATCGCCCACCACGCCCGGCAACAGCCGGACAATGGCATCAAGCATCACCATGGCTGCGAGTTCACCACCGGAGAGCACATAATCTCCAATACTGATCTCGCGAATGGGGCGCGCATCTAACACGCGCTGGTCAATCCCTTCAAAGCGTCCACACAGCACAACCGCTCCCGGTTTATTCGCCAATTCATGCGCCACATCTTGGGTGAAGCTCTCACCCCGCGGGCTCAAATAAATCAGCGGCACGTTGTCCTCCGCGCTCCACTGGTCATCGATGGCATCCCCCACAATATCGGGTCGCATCACCATTCCTGCGCCACCACCGGCTGGGGTGTCATCAACGCTGCGGTGTTTGTCTGTCGCGTAATCGCGAATGTTCACCGTCTCCAAGTTCCAGATGCCATCTTCCAAAGCACGGCCCGTAATGGATGTGCCTAATGGGCCGGGAAACATATCCGGGAACAGGGTCAACACCTTCACGCCCCAACTGGTTATTGCTCGTCTCCTTCTTCTTCGTCCTCGTCAGGACCTTTACTGCCATCGTCAAACAGGCCTGCGGGGGGATCGATCACAATCCGTCCTTCTTTGATATTCACCTCTGGCACACTATCTTTTGTGAAAGGCACAAACACAGTGCGGTTCGTATCATCAAGTCGGATCTCTAAAAGATCGCCGGCCCCATAATCTTGCACGGCTTTGACAACGCCGATCGGTCCTAACTCCTTTTGCTCCACATGCAGACCCA
>JANQLI010000352.1 GCA_028280675.1 Alphaproteobacteria bacterium | reverse complement strand
GGTTGGTGTCGTCAAAGCGAAGGTGGCAACGCCCATTATATTCGTCTGCAATGCCAAAGTTGAGACAAATCGATTTCGCATGGCCAATGTGAAGGTAGCCATTTGGCTCAGGCGGAAAGCGTGTGATCACGCTGCTATGGCGGCCTGACTCCAAATCACTATCAATCTGAGACCGGATAAAATCTTTACCGCCGGACTCAGGGGGTATGTCTGTGTTTACGTCCGCATCGCTCATCGTGAGGTGGTCCAATTACGTTAGATTCTTGATTACGCTTTTTCCGGACGGAAAACCAGTTCCCTCCCTGGATCAAAGCCCAGGGCATGCTTATCCTGGAAACACTTCTATCTGCCAGAAAAGAACGCACAGCACTAGCCCCCAATATCGCGATAGGTGAGGGCTTGTTTGATCAGAGGCAGAAGTTCACTGACATCATCAGCGACAAGCATATGGGCATCCTCTGGTCCATCGAGGAGGCGCTTTGGGGCGAAACCTTCTTCAATGCAATGATCGAAGAGGTGGATCAGGGGATCCCAGAATTTTTCTGTGTTTAGCAGCACCAGAGGTTTGCGATGAAGATTGAGGGACGCCCAGGATAAGACCTCCATGGTCTCTTCGAGAGTGCCGATCCCGCCGGGCAGCACCACAAAAGCATCTGACCGCACATACATTTCATGGCGGCGCTGATGCATGTTTTCTGTTATGACATTCTCATCAGCATCGGTGTAATGCACCTCATCAATGGCTAACGCGCGTGGAATCACCCCTGTAATTTTACCATCCAGGCTATGGCACGCTCGCGCGATAATACCCATGAGGCCGATCCCGCCACCGCCATAAACCAATCGGATCTGCTCACGGGCAAGAATCCGGCCAAAATCCATGGCGGCTTTCTCATAAGCGGGATGGTCGCCTGCCTTGGAGCCGCAAAATACGCATATTGCGCGTGGTTTGGTCATGATCTCACCAAGAATCATTATGAATATGTTTCTTAAAGGTGCGCGCAGACATGCCTGTGTCAAGAAAGAAGGTTAAGAACGCGCGTAAAAGCACGGCACAATGTTTGCTTAATGAAACGAGGACCGCTAAGGTTTTTCAAATTTAATCGGAGACCATCTTCCTTTGCGTATCGCACTTATTTCATTTGGTTTAGCGCTTTTGGCGGTGCTTGGGTATTTCTTGTACTCTAGCCAAACGGAAACGCCGCAAAGTCCGCCTGGCGTCTCAACGCAGACCACCGAAACCGGTGCGCCAACGGCGCCGCAGATCTCAGGCGTTCTGCCGCCCAGCTTTGACATTGTGCGGGTCGATCCATCAGGTGAGGCTGTTGTCGCCGGCCGCGCCCATCCTGGGAGCGTCGCCGTGCTCTATGCCAATGGGCAAGAGATTGCGCGCGAAACTGCCAATGACCTCGGCGAGTGGGTGATGATTGTCACCACGCCGCTTGATGAGGGAGCGCAAGAGCTGACCCTTGAGATGATCCATGATGGACGCAACATCACCTCCGAGCAGGTTGTCGTTGTTGCTGTGCCGGAACGTGAAGGTGAAAAGCCTCTGATTGTTCTGGGTCAACAGGGCGGCGCGAGCCGTGTGCTTCAGCAACCTGGCGACGGTGTGATGGTCGGTGAGTTGAGCTTGGATATTGTGGATTACGATCAAGCTGGTGCTGTCATCTTGCAAGGGCGCGCGCGTCCAAATGCGCGTGTGCGGGCCTATATCGATACTCGCCGTATTGGCGATGCACGTGCTGACGAAGATGGGCGTTGGACCATTAAACCTGGAGGAGCCATTCCACCTGGGATCTACAGTTTGCGTGTGGATCAAATTGCTGATGATGCGAAAGTCAGCGCGCGCGTAGAAGTGCCGTTTGAACGCGTGGAGCCGGAACAAGCGATGGCCGCATCCGGTCAGGTGGTGGTTCAGCCAGGCAACAGTTTGTGGGGAATTGCCCGCCGTCTCTATGGGGAAGGCATTCAATATACTGTGATCTATAAAGCCAATCAGGCCCAAATTAAAGATCCTGATTTGATCTATCCGGGCCAGGTCTTTGATGTTCCGTCATCCGCTGAATAATTTTTAGCGTATCTTAAATGAACAGATATTTCGGGCCGCTAGCCAGAATGTGTCAGCCGTTGTAGGAAGGCATATGTCACGTCGTTTTGAGCATAATCCGGTTCCGCGCCGCACCGGTTATGATTTAGACCCAGGGGGCGGAAGCCTGGGCGATCAAATGCGCGTGCTGAAAGATCTTGCGCCTTATCTTTGGCCGGAAGGGAATATTGGCTTCCGGTTACGTATCCTCCTGGCAATTGCCTCGCTGCTTCTCGCCAAGGTCGTGACGGTTATGGTGCCGTTATGGTTGGGCGCTGCGGTAGATGCTTTGAATGCATTTGAAGTAGGTGAGGATGCAAACGCTGCGCTGATCGCAGCGGTGCCAGTTGCTTTGATTGTGGCGTATGGCTTTGGCCGTATTGCCGCCATGGTGTTGCAGCAAATTCGCGATGCACTGTTTTCCCGCGTCGGCCAATTTGCGCAGCGCACGGTGGCGGTGAAAGTTTTCAAGCATTTGCATGACTTGTCTTTGCGCTTTCATTT
>JANQLI010000320.1 GCA_028280675.1 Alphaproteobacteria bacterium | reverse complement strand
AACCCTAGTAATGCACGCGCTGCATCCGACCTGATCAATCTTTTATCGCGGCAAGAGCGTTTCCCGGAAGCCTTTCAAATCAGCGATGACTTTCTGACCCATCATCCCGCTGAGCGTATGGTGCTCGCCGCCTATGCGTATGCCATACAGGATGCTGGCAAAGATCAGGATGCGCAGAAGATCACCGATTATGATCAGATGATTCTCATTTCTGATCTTGAGGCGCCACAGGGGTATGACACGCAAGCCGCATTCCATGATGCCCTCGCAAACGTGTTGACAGAGAGTCCTTCGTTAATTGCCAATCCCGCAAACAAGTCAACTTATGGCGGGGGGCAGACCGGTGAGCTCGACCTCTCCGCACATGAGGTTTTGCAGGCCTTTGAGATTATGCTGAAAGAGACGGTGACGCAGAATGCGCGCCTCCTCCATGATCGTGGGTTTTCTGCACAAACACGCATGTCGCAGCCACCGGATTATTGGAGCTTGCGCGCTTGGGGCACCGTTTTAGGAGAGGGCGGACATCAGACCCCGCATATGCATCCCCTTGGCTGGTTAAGCGGTGTTTACTATGTCCGTCTGCCTGAGGATATGACAGCCGTGTCTGCGCAGGCAGGGTGTCTCGAATTCGGACAACCGCCGGAACGCTATAAGCTTCAGCGCCTCCCGACAACACGTTTGGTCACGCCGAAAGAAGGGCGTTTGGTCACGTTTCCCTCGTATTTCTATCATCGCACAGAACCGTTCCAGTCACCGCAACCGCGCATCAGTATTGCGTTTGATGTGATGCCGGCCCAAGAGATAGGTGTGTTTTAAATCGCTCTTTGATCCAGAAGGTCTGTGCAATTCATTATCTCTTTGCGCAAGCCAGTATGGTATGGATTCTGCAACTTGTTTCCCGTGTTATCGGGAGATAGCGCCAGATTTGTATGGTTAATTGCAGGAATAAGTGGCTATGGCAACGAGGGTTGCTTTTATAGACTTAGATTCCTTAAGCGGCATCATCGCTTGGTTACAGGGGGAGTACACGGCTTTGGCTGACGTCTGGTCAACATATCAGCGGTCATGTATGGTTCTATCTTGTCACACGATGAAACCTGATATTATGAATGGTATTTTTGGTCGTTATATGCAAAGTGCCAATCTTATTGGGTGCAAGAGAGCAGAAGCCGTCGTGTTGGTTTAGGGAATGTCGATGTCTCAGATGTCTATATCCGTTGTCATTCCGACATATAACCGCGGACAATTGATCTGCGAAACAGTGGATTCTATTCTGAACCAAACACTCCCGCCGCATGAGGTCATCGTGGTTGATGATGGTTCGACCGATAACACACGCCACATTCTGGATGGTTATGCCGATAAGATCACGGTTATTTCGATAAAAAACTCAGGCGCCCTCATTGCAAGGAAAACCGGTATAGAGCACGCGTCAGGATCATGGATCTGCCCATGCGATTCTGACGACATATGGCAGCCGAACCATTTGGAGCGTTTTGCCAAGCTCATTCAGACGTATCCGAACGTGGATGTTGCTTTTACAAATTTTGAAGAGTTCGGAGATAATGCACAATATCCTAATAAGTTCGATTCCTTGCCGAAGGACTGGTGGGCGGACTTTTCTCCGGTAGACGCAGATGGATTTCGTTACCTTGGACAAAACACGTTTCCAAAAATCGTTTCCATGAATCCCATTTTTCCGTCCTCTTTAATTTTCACACGCCGGTTTTACGATTCAATTGGCGGTCTGCGCGATCAGTTTAGCCGCCGATTGCCCGAGGATAGCGATTTTGTCCGCCGCGCCGCCGCCTATGGGACTCTTGCCTGCGATACAGACATCAGTGTCAAGATCCGTAAGCATACGAAAAATATTTCTGGAGATATATTGCGTGGCCTTGAAGACAGATATGACATGTTGCGGGCGCATCTGACCGATGGCAGTATTCCCGCACAGTATTTTGATGACATTCGCAACGCCATGCGCACCACGAATTACGGTATATTGTCAAAAGCATTTGCATATCGTGATGCAGAGGCCTTTAAGAACAATTATGTGAAGCTTTCTGACGAGGATAAAACACTGGATTTGCGACTTCGCTACGCAGTCCTGTGTTTGCCGGAATCTCTGCGAGATGCGTTATTCCGGTTAGTAAGCGCCATATGACTTCGCCTCAAACAGTTTCCGCGATCATCCCAACATATAACCGCTCAAAATATTTGGGCGAGGCTCTTGATAGTGTCCTCGCGCAGACTCATCCGCCGCAAAATGTCCTTGTTGTCGATGATGGCTCGACCGATGATACGTCGCAGGTGTTAAAGGCATTTGGCAATCGGATAAGCGTTTTACGCAAAGACAATGGCGGCAAGTCAACCGCGCTTAATCTTGCGATGAGTCAGATTGATAGCAATTTTGTGTGGTTTTTTGATGACGACGATATTGCCATGCCCGCCTTTTTAGAAACGCACCTCAGTCGAATAGAAGAGGACTCAGGCTTTACATGTGCGCCGCATATCCCCTTAGAGGAAGTTTCCAAGGGAAAGTTTGCAGAAGGTCAGTTTGCCCCGTTGCCCGATATATATCATGGCAACGTCTTCCATACCCTTCTTTGGTCTGTGCCCTTCATGATGGGCAGTATGCTGATCCGCACAAAGTGCTTACTTCGTGTCGGCCAGTTCGATGACACTCTGACGCGCTCTCAAGATTATGATTATATGTTGCGCCTTGCGGCCCAGTTTAAGGCGACGCCTGTCCAGGATGCCGCATATAAGAGGCGCAAGCATTTGGGGGAGAGAGGGAAGTCAGGCGAAAGGTTTTCATGGTCGGACGCAAGCCGCAGTTGGTATCGCTATGAGAAAGAGGTCTTGAAAAAAATTTATGCTGAGGTTCCCCTTGCCACATATGTTCCGGCAGGATGCGTGCCGAGCGATGATCTCAATCGCGCCGCGTTGATCACACGTTTTGCCGTTATGTATCGCTGTGGTAATTTGGACTTAGCGCGGCAAGACCTCATCTCTCTGAATGACATGGAGCCTTTTGACTCGCTGACACCCTATGAGGTGAATGTCTTGCGCCGGGGTGGAGATTCGCCTAAATGGCCAAATGTGTTGCACGATGTCGATATGACGGCGCTCTTTAGAGGTATGCGCGGTGCTTTGCAAAAAGACCTGAGCCATAAAATGTCATCAGGGGCCTATCATAAGTTACGGCGGGATTGGCCGGGGTTGTCGCTTCCCCAGAAGCTACGGCAATTCAACGCCATCGTGAAACTGCGCACCAATCGATAGGCTTCATCCTTTGCTACGAAACTTTACGTGGTCTCGGAAGAAGGATGGATATGCCCTTCACCTGCGCGTCATAATTGGGACGCTTCAGGCGATTGCGCTCTTGCATCATCGGGATACTCACGGCCACAAATAACAGCGTAATTAGTGACGCGCCCAGAAGTGACCAGAGCCATCCCGGTGCGGCGGCGAGACCGAAGACGGCCAGTCCCCACCAAAACAGCATTTCGCCAAAATAATTCGGATGGCGTGACCAGCTCCAAAGGCCGACTGTGCAGACATTACCTTGTGCTGGGCCTTCTGCCGAATTGCTGTTTAAGAAACGCCGCAATTGTGTGTCCGCGCGCGCTTCAATGGTTATAGCGCTGAGCGTGAGCGTCAGGGCGAGAAGATCGACCCAGCCAACCGGTTCCGTGCTGGTGACGAGTGCGGGATAGAGGGGAAGGCATCCTAAAAACACCAGCAGCGTTGGCGTCAGTTCAATGCCGAATAAATCCACGAGCCAATAAAGCGGACCATGCTTGGCGCGTAAATCCTGATAGCGGAAATCTTCTTGCTGTAAACTGCGCCATCGCCGCATGCAATTATAGGTTAGCCGCACTCCCCAGAGACAGACCACAGCCGTCACCATAAACGCCCGAATGGGATTGGCGGTCTCGGTGAGGCCGATACTCAGCCAGTAAACGGCGATCAGAATCGGGGCGACGCTCCAATAGGGATCATAAAGGCTTGAGTTTCGAAATAACAATACGGCGAGAAAGATGACACAGGTTGCGATTATATCGGCATAGAGTGTGATCAGAATAAGGTTGTCACTGATCCCGCTCTCGACAATGAGGGAGGCGCTCAAGGCCGCCATGCCGTAAGCCCCCAAACACGCCGCCCAAAGACCCGAACGGCTTGTCCAGAGCCACGATGTTTTCTCTTTGTGCAGTGTGCTGTGCGTTGACAAAACTAATACCCTTCAGCGATCTCCTGAATCGCTATGAGTGTAGCATAACCCGCACATGAAAAAAGCCGCGGGCACAGCCGCGGCTTTTACGAGGTCACGACCTGTTTTAGACGCCTTCAAACATCGCAAGATCATAAATGCCCGAATTTTCGCGCAGCGGTTTGATTTCTTTTTGATATTTGTCTGATTCGTAGAACGCTTTGAGCGCATCCATGTCGGGAAACTTGGAGACAATCACAGATTTGCCATCGAACAAATCCCCTTCGCCGACTTTGGCCGCTGGACCACGCACCAAATATTCACCGCCATTTTCTGCAGCCCATTGGGCGGCGAGTTGCGCATATTTTTTTACATTGTCATTAAAATCCGTGATCTTGATCACGCCGACCAAATAAGCGGCCATCGGTCTGTCTCCTTACATTGTTCTGTCTCAAAATGGGGTGAGCGCCCTCAAGCGCAACGCGGTCACAATGGAAAAGCAAAGCAGCTCTGGCTAGTGGCATTCGGCGCGCGGCCACGTGTTGAATGATGGTGGCGAGGCGGCATGTTCATGCGGTTGCAGGATGATCGGCTTTTCTGTGCACCTCAATCACGCAATGCACAATGCCGAGATGTGCGGGCAGCAAAGATTTGTAATGCGCCGGTGTTTGGGGCTCGTCCGCCACAATCACAATTTCGGCTGCATGGATGCCTGGGCCGATGCACCAAATGTGTAAATCAACGAAGGCGAGGTCGTCTTCGGTGTTCAGAGCCCCTTGAATGCTCTCGTGGACATCCTGGCTTGCTTGCCGATCCAGGAGAACCGCGCTTGTGGACCGCAGCAATCCCTTGGCCCAGTAAAGGATAATCAGTGCACCAATAATCCCCATAATCGGGTCCATAAAGGCCCAGCCAAAGTATTTTCCGGCAAGCAAAGCGAAAATGGCGAGAAAAGACGTCAACGCATCCGCGAGGACATGGTAATACGCGCCCCGCAAGTTGGTGTCGTGCTGATGGGTGTGTGTATGACTGTGGGTGTGTCCATGATCATGACCATGGTGGTGATCAACGCCGCTCACATCCAGAATGAAAACGGACGCGCCATTGACGATTAGGCCCAGTATGGCAACGATGATGGCTTGTGTGAATTGAATGTCAGTGGGATTGAGAAGCCGGTCAAAACTTTCAACCGCCATGGGAATGGCAAAAATGGCCAGCATAAGCGCGCTGGTAAATCCACCCAGCGCGTTGATCTTGCCAGTGCCGAAATTAAACCGCGCATCGCGGGCATATTTACGGGCGACGACATAAGCGATGGCTGAAATGCCGAGTGCAGCCGCATGTGTTCCCATATGCAGGCCATCGGCCAGCAACGCCATCGAGCCGTACTGTAACCCGGCGACAATCTCGATAATCATGGTGACAAAGGTAATGGCGATGACAATAAGCACACGCTTTTCGCCGGGTTGGACACGATCCTGCCCAAAGGTGTGGTCATGATGCCAAATATTTAAACTCATCCCACCGGGTCTCACAGTGTCGGGTCAAGGAAAGTCCGCATATGAGTCATATTGGGATGAATCGCACATATTGTGCAAGGCTGTGCTTTGCCATGTGAGATTGTTGTTAACAGTGGATAAACCTCGTCTTTGTAGGGGTATGTCTGATAGACTGCACCGGGAAGGGAATGGCATGACACATCCACTCAAAACTGGCGTAAGGCTACTCTTTCGGCCCATTGGACGTTTTTTCATGGACGGCGGTGCTGATTATGCAGGTAATGTCGCTTTTTTCTCCTTTCTTTCGCTCTTCCCGTTCTTGATTTTTGTGACCAATCTGGCCGCGACATTTGAAGAAACCCAGGCTGCGAGTGAGGTGATTGCCTGGGGTTTGGCGCGTGTGCCGCCAGCCGCGGCCGAGGCGATTCGTCCGATTATTGATGATGTGGTGTCGAAAAGCAGCGGGTCCGTGCTGACCCTCAGCATCCTTGGCACGTTATGGGTGTCGGCCAATGCGCTGGAAGCTTTGCGTGCCGGTTTGAACCGTGCATATGGTGTCCGGCGCGGGCGCAGCTTTTTTTTCCACCGCTTGCAAGGCGCAATTATGGTTGTGCTGACCGGCATCGTCATTCTGATCGTCGCCGTCGTCGATGTGGTGTTACCAGCGTTGGTGCAATTTTTCGCAAATGATTTAGCGCTGCCGGATTTTGTCTCACCACTCTTAGCCTTTGGCCAGTTGGTTTTTGTGCCGGTGGTGATGATTGGCGCAACGGTGATCCTGTATCGTTTTCTCCCGGATACGGATCACGGTGTCCGCAATGTCTTACCTGGCGCGTTTCTCGCTTATGCGTTGTGGCTCGTGCTGGCGGCTGGCTTTGGTTATTACATCCGCAATTTTGGGGATTATTCTCTGATCTATGGGTCCCTCGGCGGGGTGATCGTTTTGTTGCTGTTCCTCTATCTTGCCGCTGCGGTGTTTCTGATCGGCGCTGAATTTAATGTGGTGCTTGAGGAGGAAGCCGCTGAGACAAAATCCGCTTCCGCCGATAAGGGTTAACGGGCGATCCGCAACATACGCGGATGACTAGCTTTTCGTGATATGAAAAGTTAATCTCATATCCAGTGTGAAAGTTCTGTTGTGGGGGAGATAACAGTGGTGATTCAAGGGTCCGTGATCGTTTTCGGCGCGACATCGGCTGGGGGCGTTGAACTCTGCCGCCATTTACGTGAGGCGGGGGTGCCTGTTGTGGCCGTCACACGCCCGACCAGCGATCTCTCGCAATTGGCGCCGATGGGCGTTGAAATCCGCACGGCTGACGCTCTCAACCGCCCGCAGGTGGAGAGTGTTTTTGCCGAGTCTGGCCCTGGCGCCGTTGTTGTCAGTCTCTTAGGCGGGGGATTATTTGCGCGTCCGCCGGTCGATAGTGTCGGCAACATCAACGTGATCGAAGGGGCTATTGCCGCCCGTGCGTCGCGCTTTGTGCTGATCACATCGATAGGCTGTGGCGAAAGCAAAAAGACAGCCTCCCGCATGACGCGGATCATCCTCGGCCGCTTGATGCGCGCCAAGAGCAAAGCGGAAAAACGCCTGCGCGAGTCAAAACTGTCGTGGACCATCATTCGGCCGGGAACGCTCACGAAGACTAAAAAACCCG
>JANQLI010000306.1 GCA_028280675.1 Alphaproteobacteria bacterium | reverse complement strand
ACCGATGCGTTTAGGGTTATGAATTTCCCAGCCCCATTTGGTGAACTCTTCAAGCGACGCCACCCAATCATCCATTTGCTGAAAACTGTCGCGCCCTGCAAGCGGTGTCGCCGCGCCATCGGATAAAACCGCAATCGCCGAGCGATCTTTCCAGGCATTGTAAAGGTTGTTGGACGCGTTCGGAATCGCGACACCGGGAATTAGCAAAGCAGACGTTTCATTGGTCGCAAGCTCATAGCCATGGGCCATGGCTGCGGCTTGCCCTTCTTGCAATGAAAGAATGTAATTGATCTCAGGCCGCACCGCCAACGCATCGAAGATTGATGTCATGCCGGTGGCGGTGGTGCTGAAAATATTGCGAATACCGGCTGCTTTCAGATTCTCCACAAGAATATCGCCGCCCGTGCCTTCTATCGTATAAGACATTTCAGGGCCGTCGCCGCCCTCCTGGGCAGAGGCGACGGACGTTAAAACCGATTCTGCCGCCGCAGCGCTGAACCCGAGGGCCAACATGCCCGAGGTAAAAGACCGGCGATCTAATTCTTCATTAAGAAACTGTTTGACGAGTGTTTTCACGATGTCCTCCCGCGTCTTCCCGCCTCTTCTGGACGAGTCACATGAGCTTATCGCGATGGGGCCAGTGTGCAAGCGCAACTTGATCACTTATCCACCACGGACCACAGAATAAACTGTTTAGTTTCAGATATTTATTGCGGAGATCCGCAACGCAAGACCAGAATGCGGACAGGTGGCGGCTTAGGCGTGACGCCCTATCCGGGACAGGCTACCGAAGTGCCCACAGAACAGAATAGGAAACGCACAGATGGTCAATGTGGTTATTACCGGCAGCACCAAAGGCATTGGCAAAGGCTATGCCCGCGAATTTCTCAAACGCGGGCACAATGTGCTCATCACAGGACGCGGCCAAGCGGACATCGATCAGACAATTGCCGAGTTGAGCAGCGTCGCCAAAGACAATGCGAAAGTGATTGGACAGACCTGCGACGTCTCCTCCACGGAACAATTGCAAGCCGTCTGGGATAAAGCGGCAGCCACATTCGGGACAGTCGATATTTGGCTGAACAATGCTGGCTATGCGCGCACCGGCGTCACCCTTCTTGAATTAGAGCCGGAAGAGATCCGGGCCATGATTGACGCAAACGTTATCGGCACCATGAAAGCCTGTCAGGTTGCGTTGCGCGGATTGAAGGCGCAAGGCGGCGGGTTCATTTACAACACGGTTGGCGGCGGTCATGACGGGCGCATCTATCCCGGCATGATTGGCTATGGCACCTCGAAACGCGCCGTGAACTATTTCACCAAAAGCTTGCAGAACGAGACCAAAGACACGCCCGTGAAGGTCTGCATGATCAGTCCTGGGGTCAACATTACCGACGGCATGCTGCGGGAGATTGAAGCCCTCGATCCTGCAGAACGTGAAAAGATGATCAAACCGCTTAATTTCCTCGGTGATTATGTAGAAACCACGACACCCTGGTTGGTTGACGAAATTCTTGCCAATCAAGAAACCGGCAAACACATCAAGTGGATGACCACCGGGAAGATGATCAGCCGCGCTGTAGGCTCTATGTTCAACAAACGTGATATTTTTGCACGCTATGACTTTGCGTAAGACGCGAAGGGACTCATCTTCCGCTATTTTTAAGTGACCTTTAAGGCAAACACGCAGACTGCCTTCACGATGTGAAGGCTTAGGGACGGGAAAACGCATGTCGCAGATTAATAAAGGCAAACAATGGGGCCCGATTGGCCTTGTTGAAGGCGTCAATTTTGTTCACGTATGGACCTATATGTGGGCTGCATTTTACGCCATTGGTATTCTCGGCTTTTTCAATTTCGGGCAAGCCCTCGTCCTGACAACCGTCCTTGGCATTCCCCAAGGGGAGCTTGGCGCCGAAACTGCTGGCCTGCAATTGTGGGGCGAAATCTTAGCCATCCTCTTTATTCCGATCGCAGGCATTCTTTCGGATCGCTATGGCCGCCGGATTGTCCTTGTCATTGGCACTGCATTGCTTGGCCTGACCTTCTTCCTTTATCCCTATGCCGACAGCATGTCCGATCTCTACCTCTTCCGGGTACTACACGCCCTCGCCGCGGCGGCGATGTCGAGCACCATGGCGACCATTGTAAACGATTACCCCAAAGAGTCGGATCGCGGGACATTTGTGGGTATCGCCTCAATCTTTAACGGCCTTGGCGTCGTGACCTTAATCCTGACATTTGGCCGTTTGCCGTTTTATTTCGAAGGTCAGGGTATGGATCCCGTTGAAGCGGTGAAGACAGCCTGGTTGATTATTACCATCATATGCATCATCGCGGCCGTCATATTCCAATTCGGCCTGAAAGGCGGCACACCTTCGACATATAGCCAGCGCATTCCGTTCAAAACGTTATTCGTTGACGGCATTAAAGCGGCGAAAAACCCGCGCATTGCGCTCGCCTACGCCAATTCATTTGCAGCGCGCGCGGACCTCACGATCATTGGACTTTTTGTCAGTCTGTGGGCGGTGAAAGTCGCACCTGAGCTGAATATCTCTGAGA
This sequence comes from Alphaproteobacteria bacterium, assembly GCA_028280675.1. Classification (GTDB taxonomy): domain Bacteria; phylum Pseudomonadota; class Alphaproteobacteria; order SMXP01; family SMXP01; genus JANQLI01. The sequence continues at coordinate 2,996 of JANQLI010000306.1, read as the reverse complement.
ATGAAGCCGCCGCTGCGGCGACCAATACGGCCGCGGTCGCATCCACCGTCGCCCTGTTCTGGTCTCCCTTTATGGGGCGTATTTGTGATCGTATGAACCGCGTGAGCGCGATGGGCCTTGCCGCTTTTCTCGCTGCAGTGGGGTATCTAAGCATTGGGTTCATCGAAAGCCCGGTTCATAGCGGCGCGATACCTTATTTTGCTCTGCTCGGATTTGGCTATGTCAGCGGCCTCATCGCTTCAACGGCGTTGATCGGGCAAGAGGCCCCGGTGGCCGAACGCGGCACGATTATTGGTTTCTTTAGTATGACGGGCGCCATGGGTATTTTGTTCGTCGCGGTGGTGGGCGGTCTGTTATTTGACGTGATCTCATCAGGTCCATTCTTACTCATGGGCGTAATCAATATTTTTCTCTTTGTGTGGTGCATGATTGTGCGCTTCAAAGCCGGTGAGCCAGAGCCGGGACGCGATGACCTAACAGTCGTGGTCACCGGCAGCACACGGGGCATCGGACTTGGCCTTGCCGAACACTTCCTGCGTCTCAACAACGATGTGGTGATCACAGGGCGCAGCCAAAGCTCCGTTGATAAAGCCCTCTCACACCTCGCGCCTATTGCGAATGAAACCGGCCGCCGCATCATTGGAGTGCCATGTGATGTGAGTGATGAAGCGCAACTCGAAAATCTATGGACCGAAGCCGCAAAGACGTTTGGCAAAGTCGATGTGTGGATTAACAATGCCGGTATTGCCAATAAAGGCATGGCGATTGCTGAGCTTGACGAAGACCAGTTCGACAGCGTTGTCCACACCAATGTGCTTGGGATGATCAATGCATCGCGCATTGCTTTGCGTGAAATGGAAAAACAAGGGTTTGGCGAAATTTATAATTTCGAAGGCTTTGGCAGCGACGGCCGCCAAAACCCAGGCCTATCCGTCTACGGATCGACCAAGAACGCGCTAACCCACTTCACCAAGTCATTGATCAAAGAGACCAAGAAAAGCCCCGTGAAGGTCTGTTACATGAGTCCCGGTATCGTGATCACGGATATGAGCGTGGGCGAGGGACAAATAAACCCAGAACGGGTGGCGCAAACCAAAAAAGTCTACAACATCATTGGCGATAAAGTGGAAACCGTAACACCTTGGCTTGCGAAACACACTTTGCTTAATGACCGTCATGGCGCCCGCGTGGCGTGGTTGACGCGCGGCAAAGTGATTTGGCGCTTTGCCAATGCTTGGCGCAATAAGGATCGCGATTTGTTTGCCGAAACCGGCCGGGGTTAATCCCGCGGCACATACAGCGACGCGCACGCTTCCAGGATCGCATTGGCGTCTAAGCCATAAGCGTCATAAAGATCGATTAAGTCGCCAGACTGGCCAAAGGTTTCAATGCCAAGTGGCGCAACACGGTGCCCACGCACGGCCCCAAGCCATGAGAGCGTTGTCGGTGCGCCATCGATCACCGTCACCAATCCGGCATTTGGCGCTAAGGGCTTGAGCAACTGCGCGATGTGGCTGGGGTCGGCTGGCACATCACGTTTCCAAGACCCCCGTGTCGAGCGCATCCAATCGCGGTGCAACACATCCGCCGACGGCACAGCCAGCAATCCAGCGCCTGGAATATCTTCGAGCAATTGCGCATGGGCCTCAATAGCCTCGGGCGCAACGGCGCCTGTATAAACAATGGCAAGCTCCGCCCCGTCTTGCGGCGGCACATGCCAATACGCGCCTTTCAGAAGATCCGCCTCATTGTAAGACCGTGCGACCTGTTCCAGCGGCCGCGTCGTGAGGCGCAAATAAACCGAGCCGCCGTCATCCGCCTGCATGTGCTCAAACCCCCAGCGCATGATGGTGCTGAGCTCATCCACATAAGCGGGTTCAAAATAAGTCAGGCCCGGCTGCGCCATCCCAATCAGCGGCGTGTTGATCGATTGATGCGCCCCGCCTTCGGGGCCAAGCGTCACACCAGAGGGGGTTGCCACCAGCATAAACCGCGCATCTTGATAAGCCGCATAATTCAGCGCATCAAGCCCGCGCGAAATAAACGGATCATAAACCGTGCCGATCGGCAGCAAACGCTCGCCAAACAAATGATGCGACATCCCAAGCGCACCCAAAATAATAAAGAGGTTGTTCTCAGCAATCCCAAGTTCCAGGTGTTGCCCCTTATCCGTCATCACCCATTTTTGCGCCGATTCAATTTTTTCTTCCCGAAAAATATCGACCCGTTCATCGCGGTTAAACAGCCCGCGTTGATTGACCCACGCACCCAAATTGGTCGAGACCGTCACGTCCGGCGATGTGGTGACGATACGATCGGCAAGCTCGCTCTCTCCACGCGCCAAATCGTTGAGGATTTTTCCGAACGCGGTTTGGGTCGCTTCTTTCGATGCACCAGGTTTTGGAAAAGAAGCTGCATCCGGTACAGCTATTTTCGCCGCTACAGGTTGACGGTCAGACGGCTGCGTAAAAGGGATGGCCTCAAGATAATCGTTGAGCGCAGTGACATCACCTTGAGAAAGCCCCGCTAAAGGCGCCCATTCGTCACCTTCGGCAATCTGCAAGCGATCGCGCAAGGTATGCACTTGCGTTGCGTTCATCAACCCTGCGTGATTGTCTTTGTGCCCTGCCAAAGGCAAGCCATAGCCTTTGATTGTATAAGCAATAAACAAACACGGGCGATCGTCTTCGATTTGATTGAAGGCTTCGAGAATCGTCTCCATGCAATGCCCGCCAAGCTCGGTCATGAGCTCGGCCAGTTCGTCATCATCATATTGGGTGAGCAATTGCGGAATGCCCGCGACCTCACCAATCTCGGACAGGAGTTGCGCGCGCCAGGCAGCGCCTCCTTTATAGGTAAGCGCCGCATAAAGCGCATTGGGGCAGCTATCGATCCATTCACGCAAGGCGTCCCCGCCTTTATGTTGAAACGCGGCCATTTGCTTTTTGCCGTATTTCAGCGTGATGACATTCCATCCCGCCGTTGCAAAAATATCG
>JANQLI010000297.1 GCA_028280675.1 Alphaproteobacteria bacterium | reverse complement strand
GCCGCAGCGTCGAGTGATCAGTTTTATATGCCCAACAGTAATGAAATTGCTTTAGTTGGGTTAAAGTTTGAGCGCCGTATCAACGTCAAGAAAAATGATTCTGGAAAATCTGCGATGTCTTTTTGCGCGGTCGCTGTGCCTGGTGGGCAGAATGAGTATTTTCGGATTGTGCCCGTGTCCCATTCTCTCTCCTATTCCAAAGCCAAGCTCATTGCCTTTGATTGGCTTTCGCCCTTTGGCGTTGACATCCTCAATCCGTGGGAAGTTGTCACCAAGGGTGTGAAGGGCGAGTTGAAAGGGCTGCCTATGGATGATGATCTCGACATGAATGTAGAACTGACCTTGAGTGGCCTCTGGTACGACAAAAATGGCGAAGCGAAAACGAAAGCCTTACAAAGCCAGTCATGGAAATATTCCGACACGGAATTAAGTAATGAAAACAATATTACATTCAAAGATGATGGTTTTCCATGTGATGCAACTGTAAGCGCGGATGAATTTGTTTCTCTCAGTAATCGTCTTGCAAACAAAAATTCTTTTGATTCGGAACTGACGTCGATCTTTCCCATTGTGCCTAAATTATCAAAAGGTTCAAAAACAGGCCTCTTTTCTTTAAAAGTCAGTGTGACGGAAGTGGATGATTACGGCACACGTATCAAAGAAATCAATGATGCTTTTGACAAGCAAAAAGAGGGTTGGCTTACAAGCGTCAATGATACCTTTCAAGGATCAAATTAACGACAATTAGCGCCTGAGCGCATTCACGAAACGGAGGATGTTATGTCTTATATCCGGCAGTTGAGTGTTTTCTTTGTGTGTTTCATTTTTATCGCGAGTTACACATCAAGTGTGTCGTCACAATCTCTTGACGTTTCAGAGACAGATCAGACTATACGCGACCAAACATCTGAGCAGATGGATGGTTTAGCCGTTTTTCTTGCGAATGAAGCGTTGCAAGCGCAATCCATTGCGGATGATATCGAAGCAGGCAAGTTTGCCTCCATTAATGATATTTCGCGAGGCGATTTATTTCGGTGGAACATCGAACCAAGTGCTTTTGAAATCATTGTGGATGATCGAACGGATCCTGATCTAAAAACTGCACTGCAATTGAATACAGCTGCGGCTGCATTTCGCGAAGTGAGCGATGACCTGACAAGTTACACGGACCGGCTACAAATCATCAGGAATGATATAGCCGTTGCATCGACTGCCCAAGATCTCCAGCTACGGTTGGAATCAGAATATGTGCCTCCGACAGTCAAGTCGGTTCTTGATAGCGCTATTGTGTATGGAGGTTATCGACCAAGTGAAGACGAGGACGCATTTTCTTTAGAGCAGACAATCAGTCAGGGTCTTATACCCTATATCGGATTTGGACCAGACATTATCCTTGGAGTAGATCCCCTTATTGTAGGGCCAGGTGCGAGGACGAGCGCTGACTATCCGTCGGTGGCGGCGTTGTTGTTTGGCGGGCCTTCATCGAATCCACAAGGGTCGAAATACCATTATAAAACAAAATGCACAGGAACATTAATAGAGAGCAATATTGTGCTTACGGCGGCGCATTGTTTTTGTGAAGTGTCGGGTAAGTCTTTTCGGTCCTATAGCGCATGTGATGCTGGAACATATCAGCACGGATCGGAAACTTTAACGACGACGACGCCTGATCCCTATCTTGTTTTCTTTCAACATGCAGGGGAGTTTGAAGTCGAGAAGATCATCATTAGTCCACAATATGTTTGGCCAAATGATAAATTACCCACGGCAGACCTTGCACTGATTGTTTTGAAAGAACCTGTGATTGGCATTCAACCCGCAAAGGTGAATACATCTTCAACAGTGAATGCAGGAATGTTTGGACGTATCGTCGGTTTCGGCCGCCATGATCAATTAGATTCAACTGGCCGGTCTATCCCAGGAAGTGCCGTTGGGTATGCAACAGGACTTAAGCTCCATGCGGGTGTGTTGTTTGATAATTGTGATAGATTGCTCGGGACAGTCCCCTCTGATTTATTGTGTTGGCGTTATACAGGGGGACGTAATGAGAATCGCCAATTGGGTTCGACATGTCATGGCGATTCCGGTGGACCCGCATTTGCGAACTTTGGAAATGAGATAGTGCTGGTTGGCGTGACATCTGGCATCACATACACACCCAATGGGCAAGGTTGTGTGCCGAATACGATTGCTTTCGATATTGACATCAAGTCCCATCAACAATGGCTGCAAAGTGAAATATCGATTTACCCTGCAAGCATATCACGCTCACAAACGAAAAAAGTTGCAAAACCAATCTATCACCGAGGAAACCGCCTTTTCTCCCGTGTGAATGAGCCGTGGCCAGAAGCATTTATGATTGAGTCCAGAACGGAAATGTTACGTGTCACAGTGAACGCGACCTCAGGAACATTGCCGATCGAGCTCAGCGTGGAGCATACGGACGGGCAGGGAGATCAAAATTGTTCAACGCAGCAAGATCACACCGTATTGAGCTGTGAAATTGCGAACCCAAAACCAGGCATTTGGCAGGCCACAGTGACAGGTAGTCCATCACGCCGTTTTCAAACGGTGGCTGTCACTTATTAGGAAGAGGTGATGAGTGGGGTGATGTCGTTTACGCCACCCCAATCACGCCGTCTGCTTGCATCGCCGCGATGTCATCATCGGAATAGCCCATCGCTTTGAGCGTCTCTGCCGTATGGGTGCCTGGTTTGCTGAGGTCCACGCGGATGCCGAAACGTTCGCCATTCATTTCAAACGGCATGGCGGGCAGTTTCGCTTTTTCACCATTCTCGGGGATGGTCACTTCGACCAACCCATCGCCGGCATTCAAATGTGGA
>JANQLI010000286.1 GCA_028280675.1 Alphaproteobacteria bacterium | reverse complement strand
CTGTTTGCTCCTGTCACTTCTGCATGACTTGCCGAACGCCACAGGTGTTGGCGCAGATATTGATCCCGAATCAATTGCGCTGGCGACTCGCAATGCGGAACGATTGCAACTTGCACAGCGCGCCCAATTCGTCGTCAGTGATTGGGCTGAATCGATTCGTGGGCGCTTTGATATTGTCCTTTCGAACCCGCCCTATATTCGTAACGGTGACTTGGCAGGCCTTGCAAAAGATGTTTCTCAATATGAACCAAAACGGGCTTTATTGGCTGGTGAGGATGGTTTGGATGCCTATCGCGCTTTGCGTGAAAATATGGAAGAAATCGCCGAAAAAGGCACTTTTTTCGCCTTCGAAGTGGGTGACACGCAGGCCGATCAGGCACAAAATATCGTTTTTTCAGGGTCGAATTTTCAATATTTAGGGGGTGTTCAGGATTTGGCTGGTAAACTGCGCTGTATCCTTGGCCACTGGGCAAATTGATGAAAAAAAGGGTTGGAAACCAGCGCGCTAGACGCTAGTTTGATGTCTAGAAAATATTGAAAAACAAAGCTTCGCTGACCGAGGCAGAGAATGTCAGCTTGAGGCTTTATTCAATGAAACAGCAATCGGATCATTGAGAAACGGGAACAGGCGAACAGCCTTGCCTATGTCTTGAAGCTGTGTTTTTGGCTTAGGATGTGATGTGAATGACAGACTCGCAATTGCGATACTGTCAGTGTGCGTATTAAGTTGTGTGAATGCAAATTATGAGGGGCTTTAAATAAGCATGAAGAGGCCGAGAGGACGTAATCGGAAAAATCATAATCCGGGTAACCGCACGTATGATAGTAATGGTCCAGATGTGAAGATTCGCGGAACCGCATCGCATCTTTGTGACAAGTACCAGGCGCTCGCAAGGGACGCCAATGCATCCGGCGACTATATTCGCGCCGAAAATTATCTCCAGCATGCGGAGCATTACTTCCGCATCGTCAAGGCCGCGCAAGCCAATAATAACGCACAGCAAGGCGACCAGGCGCAAAATGGCCAGCACCGCAGGAATAACGGACAGCAACAACAGCGCCAATCAAATGGTGAAGCCGAAACGCCCGCCAGCGCAGAAGCTGTAGAAGCGAACGCGGCAGACGATAAAGTGGAAACAGCGGAAGCTGCTGTAGCGGAGGACGCCACGGAAGAAAAGCCGAAACGCCGGACACGGAAGGCGGCCAGCTCTGCAACGACGAAAAAGCGCTCTACGCGCAAAAAGAAAGCGGATGATGTCGCCGAAGAGGCGACAGCCTAGCCACTGCCTCTTGAAAATGAATTGCCAGCGAGCTCACCCAGTGTGGGCTCGTTTTTTGTTGCGCAAGGGCCTTTCATGCAATGGCGGTTTTCTTTAACGAAAAACTACACTTTCCCTGTCAAAATAGAGCTTCGACCCCTTGTGTTGCGTGAAAGCAACACCACATATAGCCATGAGGGTAAGCGAGAAATCGCCATTTTCTGGGGTTTCTCTCCTCTGAAACGATGATGTGAAAGGCACTGAAAGGTGTGCCGATGGGATCGGGCACCGCACAAGTGTGCTTAAAGGATAAGACACATGGATTTTGAAAAATATACGGACCGTTCGCGGGGCTTCATCCAATCAGCGCAGACCATGGCGGTGCGCGAGGGGCATCAACGGTTCACCCCCGAACATGTTCTCAAAGTATTGATGGATGATCCGGAGGGCTTGGCGGCTAATTTGATGCGCCGTGCCGGTGGGCGTCCGGAGCAAGTCTTAGAGGCGACGGAAGAAGCACTTGCAGCCATGCCAAAAGTGGAAGGCGCTGGTGCGGGGCAGCTATATCTCGCTCCTGAAACAGCAAAACTTTTTCAATCGGCGGAGGAGCTTGCAGAGAGGGCGGGCGATTCTTATGTCACAGCGGAGCGTTTGTTGCTGGCGCTTGTGATGGCAACGACGACAGATGCCGGACGCTTGTTGAAAGATGCAGGCCTCACACCAACTGGGTTAAACGCGGCGATCAATGAGATCCGCAAAGGACGCACAGCGGATAGCGCTAATGCGGAAGGGGCCTATGATGCGCTCAAGAAATATGCGCGTGATCTGACGGAGGTTGCACAAGAAGGTAAGCTTGATCCCGTGATTGGACGGGATGAAGAAATCCGCCGTACCATGCAAGTGCTCTCACGGCGTACGAAAAACAATCCGGTGTTGATCGGTGAACCGGGTGTTGGCAAGACCGCTATTGCCGAAGGGTTGGCGTTACGTATTGTCAATGGCGATGTGCCCGAGTCCTTACGCGATAAGCGGTTAATGGCGCTTGATATGGGCGCGCTGATTGCTGGTGCGAAATATCGCGGCGAATTTGAAGAACGTCTCAAAGCCGTGTTGTCGGAAGTGACGGCTGCGGAAGGCGAAATCATCTTGTTCATTGATGAAATGCACACCCTTGTCGGCGCGGGCGCGTCGGAAGGGGCGATGGATGCGTCAAACCTTTTGAAGCCAGCTCTCGCGCGCGGTGAGTTGCACTGTGTCGGTGCGACAACACTGGATGAATATCGCAAACATGTCGAAAAAGACGCAGCGTTAGCACGGCGGTTTCAAGCTGTGTTTGTTGATGAGCCGACGGTCGAAGACACCATTTCGATTTTGCGCGGCCTTAAGGAGAAATACGAACTCCACCACGGTGTAAGGATCAGCGATAGCGCGATTGTCTCAGCAGCGACGCTTTCAAACCGCTACATCTCGGATCGTTTCCTGCCCGATAAGGCGATTGATTTGGTTGATGAAGCGTCAAGCCGTCTGCGCATGCAAGTGGATTCCAAACCGGAAGAGCTTGATGAACTGGACCGCCGCATCATTCAGCTCAAAATTGAACGCGAAGCGCTCAAGAAAGAAAGCGATCAAGGATCGAAAGACCGTCTTGAGACATTGGATTCAGAGCTTGCGGGTTTAGAAGAACAATCGGCGGCTCTGACAGCGCAATGGGAATCTGAAAAAGAAACCGTTGCCAGCTCCCAAAAAGCAACCGAAGAGCTTGATCAGGCGCGCATCCAACTCGACATCGCGGAACGGAAAGGCGATCTCGCGCGCGCGAGTGAACTGAAATATGGCGTCATTCCTGAACTTGAAAAGAAACTGGCGTCTGCCGAAGAGGATGACGGCAATACTATTGTCAGTGAGACGGTGACCGATGAACATATTGCTTCTGTCATCTCGCGTTGGACCGGTATTCCTGTCGATAAAATGCTCGAAGGGGAACGTGAAAAACTTCTGCATATGGAAGATGGCCTTGGAAAACGTGTGATTGGTCAGAAGGAAGCTGTGGTGGCTGTATCCAATGCGGTGCGCCGCGCGCGCGCCGGGTTGCAAGACCCTGCACGTCCCATTGGCTCGTTCATGTTTTTAGGACCGACAGGTGTCGGTAAAACAGAGCTCACCAAAGCGCTTGCGGGTTTTCTTTTTGATGATGACACCGCGATTGTCCGCATGGATATGTCTGAATATATGGAGAAGCATTCGGTTGCGCGATTGATTGGCGCGCCCCCTGGCTATGTCGGCTATGACGAAGGCGGGGCGCTCACGGAAGCCGTGCGCCGTCGTCCCTATCAAGTGGTGCTGTTTGACGAAGTTGAGAAAGCGCACCCTGATGTCTTCAATGTGCTTTTGCAAGTGCTTGACGATGGCCGCTTGACCGATGGGCAAGGGCGCACGGTGGATTTCCGCAATACAGTGATCATCATGACGTCAAACCTCGGTTCTGAA
>JANQLI010000264.1 GCA_028280675.1 Alphaproteobacteria bacterium | reverse complement strand
CCACATTGACTATCGCGGCCTTCTGGATCGTCATGACTTGCAAGCCTGTTTAGGCGCAGGCCGTGTTCTGCTGCAAACGCAGAAATGGCAGGAAGCTTTCGGCCTTGTCACCATTGAGGCGCAGGCCTGCGGCACACCGGTCATTGCCTATGATCGCGGCGCCAATGCTGAGTTGATCGATCACGGGGAGACTGGCTACATCACATCTCCGGATGACATCGATGAAATCATCCGTGTACTGCCGAACATCTCAGACATTGACAGGCGCGCCTGCCGTAAAGCGGCGGAAGAGAGATATGACCTTCCCGCCTTCGCAAAACGCCTTGAGGGATGGCTCGAAACCGTCCTCACAGACACAGCGTCACCTTGACGGACGCGCGCAGCGGTTTATGGTGCGGCACAATAAGGACCTTTATATATGAAAACAGCTTTGGTGACAGGAGGGGCGCAACGCCTTGGCAAAGGCATCGTTCAGATGCTGGCGGCGCGCGGCTATGCCGTCGCGATCCATTACAATGACTCAGCGGATGATGCCGACGCCCTCTCAGCAGATCTCAACAAAGACGGACACCAGACGGTATGTGTGCAAGCCGACCTGACAAAAAGCGCCGATGATGAAACGCTGGTCGCTGAGGCGCGCGCGGCTCTTGACCGCCCGCTGACGTGTCTTGTCAACAACGCCGCGACATTTGATCACGATCACATCACCACTCTCACAGCGCAAAGCTGGGACAGTCAGATGATGGTCAACCTGCGCGCACCGGCATTGCTGTGCCAAGCTTTCGCGGCGCAAACTAAGCCGCCATCAACGGGCGTGATTATCAACATGCTTGATCAACGGATCGCGAAGCCCGGCGCGAGCTTTTTCTCTTATGGCGTCAGTAAGAGTGGCCTTGCCGCCATGACCGAAAGCCTTGCCATCGCGCTTGCGCCCCAGATCCGTGTCTGCGGTGTCGCCCCAGGCCTGACTTTGCCGAGCGGTCATCAAACACAAGACCAATTTGCTGAAGCGCAATCCAAGCATCTGCTGGGACGTGGGCCTGATGTGCGCGACATTGCCGAAGCTGTGGCCTATCTCGCAGACGCCGAAGCCGTCACAGGGCAAATCTTATATGTCGATGGCGGAGAGCGTTACCGGTCTGGCCCTGACGATAGCGCGATCATAACCCCCTCTTGATCATGCGATAAGGATAACCATTATGCAGCCACTCTGGGACCCTCAGCGCTCTTACCAACGTGTTGCCTTGCGCGATTTAGAGATCAAGATGCGCGTCGGCATTGCCGAGATCGAACGCCATCAATTAAATCCGCAACGGGTGATCGTGAATGTCGAGCTGTTTGCCCATAAAGACAAACATGAGGGGGAGACGATTGAGTCGTGCTTCAACTATCACCCGATCCACGAATATATTGTCAATAATTGGCCGACCCGCCCGCACACCGACCTGCTGGAAACCCTGGTCGAAGAATTAGTGAGCTTTTGTTTCGAAGATAAACGGGTTGAGGCGTGCCGGGTGTCGCTGCAAAAACCGGAGATCTATGAAGACGCCGCTGCGACAATGGTGGAGTTTTACCGTGTGCGCGGATGACCTGCGTCACGGCATCATGCTTCTGGGCTATGGTAATTCGGCAACACTCACATAGAAATCAACCGCGCCGTGAGAATGAAAAAGGTGTAATAAGTCAAAGGACTTAGTTGCCGGCTGGCACTACTTCGCCCTACCTTATGGTAGTGATACATACCCAAATCGCACGAGATGCTTGCGTTTCCAAGACTTTAGAACGAACGTCACCACATCCGTTCGAAAATGCCGCGTTGCAGCGATATGACATGCGGTCATTTTCGCGCCCCTCCGATCTTCGGATAAAGCCAGACTTTCGATGAAGGGCCCCTCATCAATTATATGTATAAATAGGGTAACGAAGTAACATAGGCGCAATCAAGAAGCGTAAATGTGCTGTCGTCGTGGTTGGGGGATTACGCCAAGATATTTAAAAGGTGAAATACCCGCAAACACGGAAGACCTTTCATCGTATTGAACAGGGGGACAATTATGTTCAAAAAACAACTTATTCACAGTGTTGCCGCCGCCGCGATTCTTGGCGTGCCAGCATCTGTTTCATTACCAACGGCCGGTTGGGCACAGATCAGCGAGATCTTGGTCACAACCCGGAAGCGGGAAGAGAATCTGCAGGACGTGCCGATCAGCGTTGAAGCATTCGATTCCCAATCGATTGAGAAATTTGGCATTGGCAATGCGCAAGACTTAGCAAAGTTTTCCGCAGGCATTCAATTCGATGAAGGCTTTGGCGGCCAAGACACACGGATCGTGATCCGCGGGATGTCGCCAACGCGTGGCCGCCCGAATGCGGCTTTCTTGGTTGACGGCATCGACTTTACCGGTGAAGCGGTATCAACCGCCGGTGGTGCGTTTCTTGTCAATCAGCGTCTTGTTGATGTTGAGCGCATTGAGGTCGTAAAAGGCCCGCAAAGTGCGCTTTACGGTCGTTCCGCTTTTGCTGGCGCCGTGCAATACATCACCAAAAACCCAAACATGGACGAGTTTGAAGCGGAAGCAGGCTTCGATTTCGCAACCGATGACCAATATAATCTCAATGGCGCTGTCAGCGGGCCTATTGCGGAAGGGCTTGGCCTTCGCGTGAACGCGATTTGGTCAGACGAAGGCGGCTTCCACGATAATGCTGTGACCGGCAATGAAGTTGGCGGCAGCGAAGGCTGGGGTCTTGCGGCAACGACACTTTGGGAAGCAACGGATTCAATAAGCTTTAAATTGAGAGCGGCTTATTCTGAAGATGAATATGAGGTCCGTCCTCAAGCACGAGTTGACTCAAACTTCCTGCAACCACTTCCGCCAGAAATTTTAAGAAGCAGTGGTATTCTTGGTGCTTTCGGCATTGAGTCATTTTACCCAGGTTGTGCAGGCCTTCCTTATGCCGGTGGCCCACCAGCGCTTGGTGATCTTGATGGCCGTATTGGCAGTTGTTTCGCTAATCCAAAACTTCTCGTGGTAGGCACAATGCCTGATGGTGATGATTTGGAACTTGAGTTAAGCCCAGATCCACGCACAGGCGATGACTACAAAGGGTCTGAAGTTGATAACCTGAATGTGACATTGGTTTCGACCTGGGATTTGGATTCAGGAACATTAACGTCATACACCGGCTATGCGAATGTCGAATCGCAACAAAACTTTGATAGCGATTGGGACTATTTAGCGGCGGGGAGCTACACATCTTTTGATGGTTTGTTTAGCTTTACCTTGCCTGATTGCGGCATGGCCGATTGCTCACCCACAGCGCAAGAAATTGACTTTGCCAATGAAACCAAATTGTTCAGTCAAGAATTGCGTTATCAAACCGACTTAGATGGGCCTTGGAATTTCACCATTGGCGGTCTGTATTGGAAAGAAGATGTCGAGCAAATCGAAAACAGCGCAACCATCACAACGGCTGTTTTCCGGGGTTTCACAGACCTCTCAACGCGGCCTGTCGCATCATTGAACTTGCCGTTAGTTGACACGGCAAACCGGGTCGGCAAACGCGACACAGAGCATTGGTCGCTTTACGGCATGGCGGAATGGGACATTAACGAGCAATTTAATGTCACGTTCGAAGCACGCTATGTGCATGAAGAAATCGATGTGCAGGGTGCCGTTTGTGACAATGACCTCACTCTCGCCTATACAACCGCTCTTGGCGATGCAAAAACATGCTCTGATTTTACCACGCCATCAAGCCCGCTTCTCCTTTCGACGGGCGATTGGGTGCAAGCGCGCACAAGTGGTGATGTTGTTAAAAATTCTGAGAATTTTATAGCTCCAAAAATCACGCTGAATTGGACACCAAATGATGATGCTTTGGTGTATTTCTCGATTGCCGATGGCGTGAAGCCAGGGGGCATCAGCACGATTACCGCTGGGGCCTTCTTCGACAGCGAATCAAACGTATACAAAGCTGAAAAGCTGCGTGCATACGAGCTGGGCGCAAAAACGACATGGCTCGACAATACATTGCAGCTCAATAGCAGTGTTTTCTTCCAAGATTATAGCGATAAGCAAGTTGGTGTAACGCAGTTCGACGAAACTGCCATGAGCGATGTTGGAAGAATCGCAAATGCGGGTGAAGCAGAAATCTGGGGGATTGACATTGAGGCCCTTTGGGCGCCGACCGAAAATCTCACACTTTCTGCGGCCTATACGTGGCTTGATGCTGAGTATACAAAATTTGAGGAACGGACGACCTCGACCACAAATATTGCGCGTAACATTTATGCTGGAAATGGCGGTTGCCAACCCGGCAGCATTGAAGACAGCACACCTGACGGTGACTCACCCGATGCGTCGTGCATAATCAGCTATACTGGCAACAAGATTGAGGACGTTCCTGAGCATGCGTTTGTTGGGAACATCGAATATCGCGCACCGCTTGGCAATGCTGATGTGGACTGGTTCGTCGGCGGCACCAGTATTTACACCAGTGAACGCTTTATGGACGAGCATAATGTCAAGCTGCTTGATGATTACTGGACAGCAGACCTGCGTGCAGGCTTAAGCGCTGAGCAATGGGACTTAACCCTCTACGTGACCAACGTGTTTGACGATGACACGGTAAAATCCGGTGTTGATGTTGGCTCGCAAGTCACAACGACAGAGAATGGGTACTTCCCTCCAGGCCCAACAGATGGGGTCATGGTGAGCCTTCCAGACCCACGGGTTTGGGGTCTGCGCGGGAAATTCCGCTTCTAATACCAAGCACATTCAAACAGTTCAAACCCCCATCGGGCCTTCCGGTGGGGGTTTTTTTATGGGCGTCTAGGCGCCGCGCGCGGGAAAAATAGATGGGTGGCCCGACCTCTTACCAAGACAGCGCACAGAGGGGCAGGGACCTCTTATCCGCCCTTCCCCGCACAGATCGGTTTTGCGCCGGAAAACACTCTCTGCTATATTGGGGCGCTGAAGGGGGATCTCATGAGACGCAGAAGACGCTTGAAACGCAAAGCTGAAGTGGCTGACAGCCCAGACCTGGCACCGCTCCACACAGACGCTGAGATGGCCGCCGACTTTGGTGATAATAGCGATAGCGCGGAGACCTCCCATCACCAGGAGCCCGATACGCAAAACGCCGCGCCTCTGGCTGAAGACACACTCGCCACAGCGGCGCAGAGCACACACACAAAACCGTTTTACGACCTCGCGCCTGGCGACCGGGTGCTTGATGACGGCACCTTTGTGTCGCTCCTTGATGACAAACCTGTGGGCCGCGAA
>JANQLI010000193.1 GCA_028280675.1 Alphaproteobacteria bacterium | reverse complement strand
CATGTTCGATGTCGCGGTCAGTGGTGACGCTAAAAAAATTGCCGGCCGGTTCGCCGCGACGCCCTTTTATTGTGTGCGGCCAAAATGGATACGTTTGATCGATAATGCGCGTGGCTTTGGCTTTAAGGAAGAAATCACGCTAGACTAAGGCACAGACAACAGATCTCTGGGGAGGATTCACGATGTTACGGATACTTGGCAAAGGCCTATTGGGTCTGGTTGTTCTCAGCATTGCCGCGTTTTTAATCGCCGCTTGGGTGTACCGGGACATCCCTGCCGATGTGCTGGAAGCGAAATACGCCGATCCCGAAACTTCACAATTCATGGAGATTGATGGCGTCCGCGTGCATTACCGCGACGAAGGCGAAGGCCCTGCGGTTGTGTTGCTGCATGCCCATTGGTCGAGTTTGATCATGTGGGATTCCTGGGCGGAGGCGATGAAAGAGTCCTACCGCGTTATTCGTTTCGATATGACGTCGCACGGTCTCACAGGCCCCGATCCGTCAGGTGATTATACGCTTGAGCGCACCGTCTTTTTGATGGAGCAATTGCTTGAGAGGTTAGAGGTTGATGATATGTATCTCGGCGGCACGTCGATGGGCGGCACGGTGGCGATGCATTTTGCCGCGCGCCATCCGGAGCGCGTCAACAATCTTATTCTGATCAGTCCTGGGACATTGAACACGCGCATCACCGATCCGAATAAACCGCTTGAAGTGCCGAAGGTTGCGGACATCCTGACATACATCACGCCGCGTTTTTTGTTTTCCGCGATGCTTAACCAAGGCTTTGGTGACAAAGAAAAACTCACCGATGAGATGATCGATCGCTGGCATGATATGCAAATGCGCGAAGACCAGCGCGTCGCTGAAATGGCGCGGATGCGGCAATATGTGTCGGGCGATGTGCCAAAACTGATGGCGAAACTAACGGCGCCGACATTGGTCATGTGGGGCGAAGCCAATCCGGTGGTGCCTGTCGAGCAAGCCTATAAGATTGTTGACCTGTTGCCGAATGCGGAAACGGAGCTGAAAATCTATGATGGCGTTGGCCATATGGCTGTGCTGGAAGCCCCTGAAGCCACTTCTGCTGATGCCCGTGCGTATTTAGATGCACAGCGCGCCGACAGTGTTACGCAAGCCGGTGAGTAAAGCACGGAATCCCTTTTCTTCAGTGCCTATGCATAACCATTTCCTTGACCCTTCGAGACGGGCTTTCAGCCCTCCTCAGGAATGAAGGAAATGGTTTAAAAGAGGCCTTCACTTTGCGCGCAGCTCAGACCGGCCATTCGTCAGGGCACTGATGGTCTCAGGTGTGAGCACGTCACGTGCGCCCGCAATGTTTTTCAGATAGGCGTCGAGGAAGGCAACCGTTGCGCCGCCAACATAAGCAACCGCTTCTGGGTCGTGATCCGCATCGTCCACTTCATGACAAATCATGCCGCCAAAGAAATGATCCATCTCTTGGGTGATCATCGCGTATTTATCTCCCGCAGGGGTGAGGTCAAACGCTCCGAGCCGCCATTTCCAGCCTTCCGGTTTGTTTTTGTTCGATGCGGTCACATCGCGCGTGCCGGTGCTGGCGAACATCGGCGTGGTGTAAGTGGCCCATGCGTCTTGCGGGGTGTAGGGCGCGGTGCCGGGCGAGCTGAGCAACACCGACACGTCGAAGCGCGGATCGCTCATGTCAAAAATCCCTTCGGCATTGCGCGATTTCAGGCCGGTTGCCCGCATCGCTGTGGCGGCGCCCATCGAATGTCCCGCCGCAGCTAAATTGTCTCTATCGACTTTTCCCGCAAGCTCTGGAATTTCAGCTAAGATGGCATCCAATTGATCGAGGATAAATGACATATCGCCTGGGCGGGTGTCGGCGATTGTCGCCAGTTGTGAGAATTGAATCTTTTGCACGGTGGGTGAATCCAGGTGGCTCGGTTCAATCACCACATAACCATGGCTTGCCCAATGATCGATAATTGGCGCGTAAGTATTCTTTGCGCACATCGCTCCATGTGAGAACACAATGACAGGGAACGGGCCGTCCCCTGTGGTGGGGTAGGTCACTTGCATCAACAGCCATTTGTCTTGCGCTTTATATTCAAGCTCGATCTCAGATGCGGTCGCTACGCCATGCGGTCCGCCTGTGCTTTTAAAGTCATAGACGGCGGGCGCCGCAGGTTGCGTATTTGTGCTGTCGGTGGTTTGCGTTTGCTCTTCACTGCAGGCGGCTAATCCTAAACCGAGAACAGCGACGAGAGCGTAACCGCGTAAAATATGCTGCATTGTTTGTCTCTCCCCAAATGCGTCTTTTGCCTATCACGTCAGTGTAAGGGGGAAAAGTCCGTCCTGCGATAATGCCATCTCTTGGATGTTTTGTGTTTCGGGGATGTCTTGTGTTTCAGGGCGGGTGTGTTCACACTTAGGTCACCGGGTGAAATAGCGGCATAGAAACAGGGGTGATCCTTTCACCTTTGATTGACGTTCTAAAGGAAAATAGAGAGGC
>JANQLI010000172.1 GCA_028280675.1 Alphaproteobacteria bacterium | reverse complement strand
AGCACCGAATGGGGAGAGAAGTGGTCCCTGCATGATGCCATAATCCGACCCGGTCATGTATCCTGGCGGCCCTTCGGGAGCCCCAGCCCGCGGATTTTGCGCCGATTTGGGATCGATTTCACTGTTCGGGACCAATTGCACCCAATATGGAAATTGCGCAACCGGCGTAACCAGCATATTTGTGCGCGGATCAAACGAGCCTCCAGCCCAATTCATGCCGCCACCCACTTGCGGAAACATTAACGTTTTTTGATCCGTGATCGGATTATACATCGGACCATAATTCATCGACTCAATCGCCTCACGACATTTGCCTTTATCCCAAAATGTCACGCCCCAGGCATCGTCCGGGCTGATCCCTTGACGAACCAGCGGCTCTGGCTTCACAGGGAAAGGTTGCGTCGGCGAGAGTTGATCGCCGGGCATGCCGTTGGTTGGCACTGGACGTTCTTCGATCTCGAAATAAGGCTCGCCCGTCTCACGATGGAAAACGAACACCATACCCATCTTTGTAAGCTGCACCACAACCGGGATTTTTTCACCGTCTTTGGTAATGTCGGCGAGGATCGGATTAGTCGGCAAATCCCAATCCCACACATCGTGATGTAACAGTTGTTGATGCCACACCAATTCACCGGTTGCGGCACGGATCGCGAGAATGGAATTGGCGTAGCGGTTATCACCAGGACGGTATTTGCCATAGAAATTCGGCGATGCGCTGGCCGTTGGAATAAACACCAAATCGCGCGTACTGTCCCAGGACATATTGGTCCAGACATTCGCACCGCCAACGGTGTAATCACTCGCCTCTGGGCTGCCTTCAGGTTCGCGAATTAATGTATCGAACACCCATTTTAAATCACCGGTACGGGCATCAAATGCACGCACCGCGCCATTATTGGAGCTGAGGTCTTTAAACTTATTCGCCGTCCCGCCAAGAATAATCACGCCATTGACAATGGCCACCGGTGAACGCAACTGAAACCCACGGGTTTGGTTCTTGGGCTCTAGCGCATCCACTAAAGGCGTGACATCAATGGGCGCGCCCTCACCAAACGCCGGACAGAATGTGCCATTCCGCGCATCAATCGCGTGAAGCTTTCGATCATTTGTCGCAAGGATCAGGCGGTGTTTGCACTGTGCATCCGTCGCCGCGAGCGGATCTTCCCAATGAGTCGTTCCCTTACAATTAAACCGCCCCGCCCAAGGCACTTTGTTCATATTCGGATCGTAAATCCAGCGCTCCTCCCCCGTCGCAGGATCAAGCGCGATAATGCGGTTTAAGGGTGTGCATAAAATCAGATGCTGTCCGGCATCTTGCGGCAGTAAGATCGGCGTCGACTCAAAGCCGATGGCCCATTCAATCGCTTTATATTTCTCGATTTCCCCTGTGCGGTAAGACCAGGCGACTTCAAGCTGATCGACATTCTCGACATTGATTTGATCCAGGGTGGAATAGCGATCCCCCCCTTCTTGTCCGGCATATGTCGGCCAGTCTTCCGCCGCATGCAGTTGTATCGGGAGACACACCAGAGAGACCATTGCGGCCCTGAGAAAAGCGAAACCGTTCATGACAGATCCTTTGAGCGATGAGAAACGTGCATTCTCAAAAATGTAACGAAAACAACATGGAGTGAACAGAGCGCTTTCACAAAGATGACCTACTGGCGACCAGCAGAGGCCAGCGTGCCTGCGTCAAAACGCGCACCCGCGCTTAAGCCTCGCGTAAGGCGGTATTCCCATATGCATAGGGAGACAAGACGGAGGACTGAACAATGCCAGCGAAAGTACGGCTCTTTTTACAAGTAACCCTGATCGTGATTGTTGTGGGCAGCGTGATTGGCGTTATCGCGACTGTCGTTTAAACGCGGCGCGCGCCGAGATACAACCCGATCGCCAACACAGCCAGGATGACAGCCGCAGGCAAAGATACATTTTGTGGAATGGCTTGACCTGCGATCATCACATCGAAAGGTTGGGCGACGCGATAACCGTGCACACCGGCCATGATCAACATAATCAGTGCTGCTAAGCGATTAATCAGTGCATACATCACATGCGCCTTTCATCTTAGTTCATTTTAAAGACATTCATCCCAGAGCCGTCATCGTTTTCACTCTCGACACGTGGACGGCTTTTAGGCGCCGAAGCGGAGAGCGGATCTTCGACATGCTTACAACGGCCATCGAGCACGGCGCCTGTTTCGACTTGTAATGATTTTTGCAGAATATCGCCCTTGACATGCGCGGTGCCGGACAACTTGACCATGCGTGCACGGATGTTTCCGTTGACACGGCCACGCACAGTCACATCATTAGCGACAATATCCCCCGTCACCTGTGCTGTCTCACCGACGATCAAGGATGCGCTACGCATATTCCCTTCAATCTGTCCGTCAAACTGTACTTCGCCATCGGAGTCGAGAGTGCCTTTGATTCGCAAGTCACGCCCGATGATGGAAGGCGCCGTGGCCCGCCCACGTTTACTGCTGGTCGCCATTTTTTGTGTTTGCGCTTTCTTTGGAACGTCTGTTTTAGATTTACGCTTTGACAGCATAACGCTTTACCCCTTTACTCGTAAACCGCCACCGCATACGTCTTTTCTACGGTATTGGCCCCCACACAGAAGATCACTCTACTGGTTTTTCAGAGCAAGGACTAGAGCGATGTTAACGTCTTGTTAACTCTTCGAAAAAGCGCAGAATCTCAGGAAATCTTGTCATGCCTCCACGCATATATTGCTATATGAGAGCGCCACAACACAAGATATGGGTGCATTAACCACACGCACTTTCAAGATAAGGATTAACCACCTTTCCTAACAGATTTTTAGGCATAGATCCCTAGACTGTCTTCATAAGTTTTCGCCGTGGCGGAAGCTTTCAGGAGACAAAAGATGGACCATATTCTCATCTTTATTGATCAGAATCCGTTATTCGTGGTTTCGCTCTTGCTGCTTGCGTTGATCGTCGTGCGTTTTATCGGCCGCAGACTTCAACACACCAGCAAGAAGCAGAAACACGATGACACGCACTTCACGTCTGAAGGCCATAAAACGCGCCTGAAATAAGACGCGCCCCACAGGATATAAAGAGACTGAAGCGAAACGCGCCTATTTCACGATCAGGCACGGCACTTTGCTTTCCTGAGCGACTTTGTGAGACACACTGCCCAGGAAAATACTTTTCACATCACCGAAACCGCGGCTGCCTAGAACGATCAGATCTGCACCTTTGTCTTCTGCCCAAGCCAAAACCTCACGGCCCGCTTGTCCATCGCCGATCACGGACGTCACGTCGATCACACCCGCGTCACGCGCTTCTTTTTCAGCCGATGTGAGATAATTTTCGGCGACATGGGTGAGCAGTTCGCTCGGGATCATGATGACACCGCTGGCGCTTGCTGCAACGGCTGGCACAGGGGGGGCGACCACTTGCACATTTTCAAGATCTCCTTTAATCGCATCGAGAAATCCATGCTTCTCGGCGATATCACGGATCACGTCGATAGGCGTTGTGCGCAAAAGGACATGCAGCAAAATAAGCTGCGACCCTTGCGATGCAGCCAGGCTCGCAGCCGCTTTCAGAGCATGGTCGCTCCGCTCAGACCCATCTAAAGCAACAAGAATTTTCTCAAACATGGGAAGTCTCCTTTATCTCCCGATCACGACGTCGAAACGCGTACGCATCTTATATTATTATGATGTGGGAATGGCCCTTTGCCTAGGCAAGGCTGCGGGACATTTTGTCCCGTTTCTTCTGCAACTGCCCATAAAAAAACGGCCTCGAAATCGAGGCCGTTTCTGTCATCTCAACTGTGTAAAGAGATTGGAACTTAAGCAGCTTTCCGGCGACGCGCAGCAGCGCCAATGCCGATAATGCCAAGGCCCATCAAAGCCAGTGCACCTGGTTCTGGAACACTCACTTCCTTCTCAGTGTACTCGACAACCAAGCTTTTCACGCGCAAGGCATTATTGTATTGGCCTCCATCAACATTCATGAAAAGGATTTGGCTGCCCTCAGCGCCATCAAGGTTCAGGGTTTTAAGTCCATAAACATCTGTACCATTATGAATTTGCACACCATCGACCCATACGCTGGCATCGGCAGCAGCGCCCGACTCACGGGGATAGTGCCAAACGAGGGATGAAATCGCGACGACATCGGTGCCAAAGTCAAAGAGGATTCCTTCACCGCTGTGATAGTCTAGACTATTAGACCCACTGCCAATCACACCAAGACCATGACCCCAGTAACCGTTTGCAGCAGACCCGCCTGAACCATCACTGGTGTTTTTACCTGTCCAAAACGACGCCGTCACATTCAAACCATTGTCCGACGTGAACACCTTTGTCGTGCCAACATTCGTGTTGCCACCATTGCCCGGTGTACCTGGATCATACCACTTAAATGTATGAATAACGCCTGCAAACGCACCCGTTGTCATGACTGACATCGTTACAGCGGTTGCAATCGCAATACTGAGTTTCTTAAACATGAATACTTACCCTACTAAACAAGAAACATTAATAACGATGACAATTAAGCAATTATGATGCCACAAAATTTCTTTTTTAAAATCAAAGCCTTAGGTAGGCATCCGTTTTGATGCCCGGCAATGTGTCAAATATACTGACAGTAGCAAAGAGATCAGGCTTCACGTTAACCATGTTTACCGATGATCATACGTTTCTGTCTGAT
>JANQLI010000146.1 GCA_028280675.1 Alphaproteobacteria bacterium | reverse complement strand
GCGCGGGTCTGAGACCCTTTAGCCCTGTGCATCTTCGGGCTGTGCGCGATCCGTCTGGCAATATCACTTTTTCTTGGATACGGCGGGCGCGTGTGAACGGGGATAGCTGGCAACAATTGGATGTGCCGTTGAATGAAGAGACTGAAGCCTATGAGATCGATATCATGAGCGGCGCAACGGTGAAGCGCACATTGAATAGTGCGGCGCCATCCGTTGTCTATAGTGCAGCGCAAGAGATTGCGGACTTCGGTTCTGCGCAAACTACGCACACTATTCGTGTGATGCAGATGAGTAATGTCTTTGGGCGCGGGACGTATCGGGAGAGTGTTTTGAATGTCTAACACCACACATCTGCAAATGCCGTTGTTAGAAGCGGCGCAGGCGCAAAAACATGTCACAGTGAATGAGGCTTTGCAGGCATTAGACGCTGTTGTGCAGCTCGCGGTGAAAGATAAAGATCTCACGACCCCGCCTGGGTCCCCCAATGATGGGGATCGTTATATCGTGGGCCCAAGTGCGACTGGTGATTGGGCGTCTGAAGATGGCAATATCGCGGCATATCAAGATGGCGTTTGGGTCTTTTATGATCCGCGCGAAGGATGGCTGACATGGATTGACGACGAGAATGAGCTTTATGCCTACGATGGATCATCCTGGTCGGTGGTGACATCATCTAGCAGCGGCAGTGTTCTGAAGCCGCTTCCCACCATATCGAATAATAGCGCAGATGCTCATCATGATATTGATATTTCCGCAGGTGACGCTCTCGATGTAGCTGGGTCGCAAGTCATCGCCTTAACGTCCAGCTTAACGAAACGCATTGATGCGGCGTGGTCTGTTGGCAGTAATGCAGGCGGATTGGATACGGGCAGTGTTGCGGCGAACACCGCTTACGCTGTCTGGCTTATTCGGCGCTCGGACACAGGTGGGGTAGATGCGCTTTTTTCAACGTCGTTCAGTTCCGGATCGGTGACTCTGCCAACGCATTATGATGCATTACAGTTGATCGGCTGGGTGGCGACCGACGGGTCGTCGAATATTTATACCTTCGAACAAAGTGGCGATCACTTTGAATTATATCGCCATCCATTGGTGCTGACCGACTCTTCGATCACCGATGCGACATGGGAAACGGCGACACTTAGTGAGCTGCCGCCGCGATGCGTCGCCAATCTCACAGCCTGTCATTATAGCAATGCGACAAGCGGTTCACCGACCGCATACTTTTGGGCGCGCATGAAAGGCGCAAGTAAATCGATCACGACCTTTAACCAACATGTCGGGGTCTTTGCCGCGCCGAACGGGACCTGGGGCATTGAGGGCTCAGGTCAATTCAATATTCTTTTGGATGGCTCAAGCCGGTTTGAATATGCTGCGTCTGAAGCCGCTTCCACGGTTACGACGATCAGCATACATCTCCTCGGCTGCCAGTTAACGGAACGCGGCGCGGCGTCATAGACAAGTGTTGAAGCTTAAAGATGCGTCAATGCACGTCGATTCAACCCATAATTGGTAGATCTAGGTATTTGGTCCTGTTTAAATAGGAAAAAATACCTATTTCAGGACCAGGGACATGCAGACATCATTTGATGAACTCATCACTTTTGCCAATGTTTTAACCAACTGGAGTGGAACAGGGTCAGAGCAAGTGCGTCAAGCCCTGAGTTCGGTCGTGGTGACACGGGCGAGAATCGCGGATCTCTACCGCGACACAACCGGGATTAACCATCCTATTTATGGCAATGGCTCACTCAAGGACTCGTGCGAGTCCTTGATCTGCCACTATCACGTTGGCCTTGATAACGATGTAGATCGTGAAAAGCGCTTTCATCGCGCCTTGGCGACAGCCTGTTTGGCTGTCAACGGCGACTTCGTTGATCCCACGTCGGGGGCCACGCACTTTCATCATCACCTTGATAATCCTGCATGGTCCACACGGCATGATCCAAAGGCGCTGATTGGGGATTATCTCTTCTACGGGATTGAAGATGCGGCCCAATTAGGGGGGTCATGACGGCGCATTTGGTGTATATTTTGTTAAAGTGTGACAGAGCCCTTTACCGAGTCTTAAAGCATTGCCGTTACTCTTGACCTGATCACATTTGTGATTGGTAAGGTTTGGCGCCATGCGTAAGAAGAGAATATTCGGTCCGAAACGATCACCTTTCAAGGTGCGTCTCTTCACGATTCTCCTCCTCCTCGCCTTTTTCTCTGCGTTTTCATTTTCTGCAGGACTCTATGTTGGCCGCTCGGAATCGGCGGCGGACATGTCATCTCATAACGCGGCAAATGCCCGCGTCTCTCTTCCCGCACATTTCTCCTACTGATACGCCAAGTTTCTGGTATTGTAGCCTTTTTGCCGCCGCCATGCCGGTGACATAGAATTGCCATTCTTGCGGTGTTTTTATACCCTGACGTTTCTGGATCACCCGCGTGATGTATGCTTTTGGCGTTCATCTCACATTCACAGTAAAGGGCGTACAGTCTTCAGATGCAAAAGAGATCCTATCAATCTTGGCTCTGTCGTGTCAGTTTGGCCATGCTTCTTGTGGCGGTGCATATCTCACTCAGCACACAAGCCATTGCTGATGAGCAGCCGCGGGTTTTGTCATCTGGTAAGGTTTTGGCCTGGCAAGATCGCCGCCTGCAGAATACACTTTTGCCGCGGCAATCTCCACGCGCTGTGCGTGATAATGATCACGATGAAATGCGGTCCGGTGTGCGCTTGGGACAGTATGTTCCTTTATCGGATGTTTTACGCACAATTCGCCAACAATATCCTGGCAAACAATTGAATACACGCATGCTTGGCGGCGGCAATGCCGGTCCTGTGCGTTATGAAGTGAAGTGGCTTACACCTGATGGTCACCGCCTTGATATTACCGCAGATGCAAAGACCGGGAAGATCTTACGCGTGAGGGGGCTATAGCGATGCGCCTTCTTGTTGTTGAAGATGAACCGGATCTTGCGCGCCAACTTGAGTCATCTTTGAAAGATGCAGGTTACGCTGTTGATGTCGCGGCTGATGGGGAAGAAGCGCATTTCCTCGGCGATACGGAGCCCTATGACGCTGTTGTCTTAGACCTTGGTTTGCCAAAACTTGATGGTGTGTCTGTGCTTGAGCGGTGGCGTCAAGACGGCAAAACCATGCCTGTCCTTATTCTGACAGCGCGTGATCAGTGGAACGATAAAGTCGCAGGGTTTGATGCCGGCGCAGATGATTACGTTGCGAAGCCATTTCATACAGAAGAAGTTCTTGCGCGGTTGCGCGCCATATTGCGGCGCTCTGCCGGCCAGGCGTCTGCCGAACTTGAATGTGGCCCTTTGCGTGTCGATACGCGCGGCGCACGGGTCAGCGTTGATGGTCACCCGGTCAAGCTGACCTCACTGGAATACCGTTTGCTGGCGTATCTGATGCATCACCAAGGGCGCGTTGTGTCGCGCACCGAACTTGTCGAACATCTCTACGATCAAGACTTCGATCGCGATTCGAATACGATTGAAGTCTTCGTCGGCCGCCTTCGGAAAAAACTCAAAATAAATGTCATTCGTACTGTGCGTGGTTTAGGCTATTGTCTGAGTCCTCCTGAAGAGGACAATGAGACCCTGACACAAGCGCAATAATGACGACAAATTCTCTTTCTTTCCGTTTGATTGCGAGTGCGATGCTGTGGTTTGGCGTCGCGTTTTTGATTGGCGGCTTTGCGCTGTCTTATATTTTCCGGGATACGGTCGAAAGACGCTTTGACGATGGTCTCATCGTGGTCTGGGAGAATCTGGTGGCGTCTATTGAGATGGATGATGCTGGCCGTATTCAGGAAGT
>JANQLI010000126.1 GCA_028280675.1 Alphaproteobacteria bacterium | reverse complement strand
CGACAACATCATTCACTTGGTTCTCGCGCGTCTACCCGACGCGCCCGAAGGCACCAAAGGCATCTCGCTGTTTATCGTTCCCAAATTTCTTATCAATGAGGATGGCTCACTCGGCGCGCGCAACGATGTGGTGACGGCAGGCGTTGAGCATAAAATGGGCATGCATGCGAACCCAACATGCACGTTGTCTTTTGGTGAAACAGATGGCGCTGTCGGCTATCTTCTTGGTGCTGAGAATCACGGCATGGCGTGCATGTTCACCATGATGAACTTGGCCCGCGTGCATGTGGGGCTGCAAGGTGTGTGTTTGTCGGGCCGGTCCTATGATCAAGCTTTGGCCTATGCGCAAGAGCGCAAGCAGGGCAAAGCGGTGGGGTCGAACGATGAAGACATGTCGCCCATCATCGAACACCCTGATGTGCGTCGCATGTTATTGTCGATGAAAGCGCAAACCGAAGCGACCCGTGCGATTGCCTATGCCAATGCGATTGCGATTGATTTTTCACATCACCATACGGACCCGGCGGAACGCGAAAAGGCCAAGTTACGGGAAGAGCTGCTCACCCCCATCACCAAAGCATTCGGCACAGATGTCGGATTGGATGTGACATCGACTGGAATCCAAATTCATGGCGGTATGGGCTATATCGAAGAAACCGGCGCCGCGCAGCATTACCGCGATGCGCGCATCTTGCCGATCTATGAAGGCACCAATGGTATCCAAGCGATTGATCTTGCCATACGCAAACTCAAAATGGCGAATGGACAAGCGGTCAAAGAATTTATCGCCGATGTCGCTGGCACCATCAGCGCATTGAAGGGGAGTGGCGACGCCGATCTTCTTGCGATAGCGGAATCGTTAGAGGCGGCCAACAACGCCGTCGCGGAAACGGCGTTATGGATGGGTGAAAAATTACAATCGGACATCCGGGATAACCTTGCCGGCGCGACGCCCTATTTGAAAATATTCGGTTTCTTAGCCGGGGGTTATTACCTTGCCCTTGGCGCGCTTGCCGCAAAAGCCTATAATGATGCGGGTGAAGGAGATCGAAGCTTTTATGATGTGAAAATCACCACCGCAAAGTTCTATGCGCAAGTCTATGTCAGCCAGGTGCCCGCGCTCGCGTCAACCGCGCGCCTTGGCGCTGACATGCTTTACGATCTCACACCCGATCAATTGCGCGGGTGAGCAGTGTGGGTGAGGCCAAGGATAAAACCAAGGACAAAACGAAGGCCTCATCACTGACCTATCCCTTTGCGGACATTCCCGCACCAGGGGAAGCGTTTGAAGTCGCGCCGGGCGTCTACTGGCTGCGCATGCCGATGCCGATCGCCCTCGATCATATCAATCTTTGGCTTTTACAAGATGGCGACGGCTGGGTGATTGTCGATACCGGCCTCAATGTGCCGAATATCATCGCAGCGTGGGAGACGCTTTTCACCACGTTTTTGAAAGATGCGCAGATCAATCGCATTGTCGTCACCCATATGCATCCCGATCATCTTGGCCTTGCCGGATGGCTGCAGGATAAAACCGGCGCGCCTTTATATATCACGCGTACGGAATATTTAATGGCGCGCACATTGGTGTCGGATATGCCGCAAAAGCCGCCCCAGGCGGCGCTCGATTTTTACCGCGCGGCGGGATTCACCGCAGACAATCTCGCCCATTACCAAAAGCGGTTCGGGATGTTTGGCATGGCGATGCACAAAATGCCGGATCAGTATCATCGTCTGCAGGACGGGGACAGCTTGACCATTGGCGGCAGTACGTGGCGCGTGATCATCGGCACTGGACATTCCCCAGAACATGCGTGCCTTTATAATGCAGAGAAAAAACTCTTTATTTCAGGCGATCAGATATTGCCGAAGATCACATCCATTGTCAGCGTCTATCCAACGGAGCCAGACGCAAACCCTTTGCAGGATTGGTTGAGCTCATGCGCGCATTTGCAAGACGCATTCCCCAATGATGTGTTGGTGCTGCCTGCGCACAATACCCCGTTTTATGGCGCCCATGCGCGTCTTCAGGCGCTGATCAATGGCCATGAAGCCAATAATCGACGGTTGCTGAAACTTCTGACGGACCCTAAGCGCGCCGTCGATGTGTTTCCCCCTTTGTTTAAACGCAAAATCGATGACAGCACATTGTTGATGGCGACAGGGGAAGCGCTGGCGCATTTGCATTGTTTACGCGCGCGGGGACAGGTCGCTGTGACGCGCGATGATCATGGCGTCGATTGGTGGCAGGTGACGCCTTGAGGATGTGCGCGCGGCTTTTGCATGTCATCTGGTTCATGACAATCTGTGGTGGCGGTGTCACGCTATGAGTCTTCTGCGCCAAGTGTTTGCCCAAGTGTTTGACAGTGGTGTCACGCCTCCCCATAATCGTCAACACACACTACGGAACCGCAACATTTGTGTGAGGCGATTCAGCCACGAGGATATTTATAACAAGGGGATATTTTAAGGAGCGCATGATGAATCAGGGTATGAATGCGGCGATGCTTCGCACCACAGTCAAAAGCCTTATGGACCGTGTATCGGGTCAAGAATTATCTGTTTTCGGATTAATCGGCGCCGCCACCGGCCTGGCCAGCGATATTTATGAGCCCCTTTTGCCATCTACCTTCTTGTGGTTC
>JANQLI010000083.1 GCA_028280675.1 Alphaproteobacteria bacterium | reverse complement strand
CTCAGAGATCTGGCCCTGACGGACCAGGGCAGGCGAGTTCGATCCCGTAGACGCATCAGCGAACAGCAGTTGCACATCGCGTTGCCGCACATCTTTGCCATTGATTTTATAGGCAGAGCCTGCATCCCGCTCAATCCGGCGGCTGACTTCCAGTTGATCGGAATCGTTAAACGCCGAGGGCGCTTTGCGCTCGGAATTATCGAGGTGCAGAATCACTTCTGCCATATTGCGTGCAGGCCGGCCAGATGTTCCCGAGAAAATGACGTCTTCCATGCCTTTGCCGCGGAGCGCTTTAGCGGAGGTCGCCCCCATAACCCAGCGCAGGCCTTCCAGCACATTGGATTTTCCGCAGCCATTCGGTCCGACGATACCTGTCAGACCTGGCTCAATATGGAGCTCGGTCGAGTCGACAAAAGATTTAAAGCCAGTGAGGCGTAGACGTTCAATCTTCACGGATGATGGTGTCTCTCTTCATTTCTGCATACGCGGCAGGGAATCACGAATCTTTAATAATTAGCAGGATTCGTGGAATTCACAGACTCCGAAATGCGGTAAATCCCTGCTTTAACCACAGGAAAAGCAATATCTGAGTGGAAATTCCAAGAATTAAGCCGCGAAACGGGGTAAATGCGATGTTTATTCGCTTACATCACCCTCTTGTTCTGCTGCCGCGGCTTCGGCCAAAATCGGATCAAAAATGGCCTTCATTTGATCAAAAGGACGCCCCCCCACGTAGAGCTTTCCATTGATAATGAAGGTCGGGGTGGATTTCACGCCAAGCTTTATTCCATCTTTTTCCACTGAAGCGAGGCGATCAAATTCATCCTTATCCTCTTGGATGCAGGCTTTGACCTGTTCGTTGGATAGCCCAGCCCTCAAGCCAATTTTTCTGAGGGCATTGTATGTGTCTGGTTGTCCTAACTCATTTACCGCGTTAATCCAGCCGGGTTGTTCTTTGAAGAGAACATCAAGCATATTAAAATAGCGCTCTTCAGGCATACAGCTGGCGAGCATGAAGGCAGCAATTGCTCTGTCTCTTGGACGTGTAGGGAATTCACGTAAAATGAACTGTACTTTACCCGTGTCGATATATTTTTCTTTGATTTGCGGCAGCACGCTGAGGTGGAATGCGGCGCATGCGCCGCAGGTGACGGACGCATATTCAATCATAGTGATAGGGGCATCAGGGTTACCCATGATGTGATCGCCAGACTTGACGCTGCCATCAACAGAGCCACCGCTGTCATCACATGCGGAAAGCGCAAACCCAAGTATCACGAATAGTGCGAAAACCGGCTTAAAAAGCCCATGATTTTGAGAGAATTGCACGTGCGGTCCTTTCACTCACTCAAACAGGATAAAGTCACAGGCGACTATAATGCATATTGCTTGCGCGTGGAAACTGCTTTTCGCAGCAGAAGGTCGTGAAATCAAGGGCTTATCCGTTAACGTGGAGAGTGTCTGCGAAGCACCTTTTCGCCCATTGTCTTCAGCGCCTCGCGAAGCTTGTTGTCCTCAATGTCTGACAGGCTCTCCGCAAGGTGTTTTTGTGCGTCCTGGCTGAGAGGCCGTGGCTGTTGTTTGCGCCGCCGATTGGCGGTCCGCGCCGTTTGTGGTCCCCGCACCAAGCGGAGATGTGAGACGGCTAAAAATCCGTAATAGCGGTTGATGCGGTCTATGATTTGCGGCTCCATATGCTGTAGTTCAAGACCCAGAGGGCCAGATACGCGCACCGTGAGTGTGCCGCCGTGCCCTTGACGGGAATCGCGGGAGAGCTTTGCGGGGGACGTAGACTTGGCCAAATCAGGGCCAACAATCTCCGGCCAATAATTCAAAATATGAGGTTCCGTGAATCCGAACTTTTTATTCGCGGCCTTGGCAATTTGGGGGATGAATTGACCCACGCGCGGTGGGCCACGGCGTTCACGCCAGGTTGCTTGCGGCACAGGCCGATCCTGTAAGACGATACGTTTTGTGAGCAGAGGGTGCGATTGTGACTTGTCTTCCGGCATCAGCCTTGGTTACCTCAACTCTCTTTGTGGTCTCCATTCTCATAAAAGTACACCATCCTTTGTTGAAGAAAAATAGCAATATCACAAAAGCACAGCGCGTCCGCTTTCGGCGTCAGCTTCTTGATTGGTATGATCATCAAGGACGCGATCTGCCGTGGCGCGTCAAAGGAGGACGGCAGGACCCCTACAAGGTATGGCTGAGCGAGATTATGCTACAGCAAACGACGGTGGCGGCGGTCGGTCCCTATTATCAAAAGTTCCTCAAAGCCTGGCCGACTGTAAAACGTCTCGCCAAAGCAGACCTAGATGATGTGCTGCGGGCGTGGGCCGGGCTTGGCTATTATTCACGGGCGCGCAATCTGCATAAATGCGCGCGGTTTATCGTGGAGGAGTATGGCGGGTCCTTTCCCGAAACAGAGGAGGAGTTGCTCGCCTTGCCGGGCGTCGGTCCTTATACGGCGGCAGCTATCGCGGCGATTGCTTTTGATCGCCCCACGAATGTGGTGGATGGCAATGTGGAACGGGTGATGGCGCGCACCTTTGCGGTGGGGGAGCCTTTGCCGGGTGCGAAGGTGCGCCTGAAAGAGTGTGCGGCCACATTGGTTGATGCCGATCGCCCTGGCGATTATGCGCAAGCGCTGATGGATTTAGGGGCGACCATCTGCACGCCGCGCAC
Organism: Alphaproteobacteria bacterium; assembly: GCA_028280675.1. GTDB lineage: Bacteria > Pseudomonadota > Alphaproteobacteria > SMXP01 > SMXP01 > JANQLI01. Next base: position 5,395 of record JANQLI010000083.1, on the reverse strand, counting down.
TCCCTCTTGTCTGTTGTGTCCGGTGAGCAAGAGTTGTGAGGGGCGTAAGCAAGGCATTGCGGCGGATCTTCCTAAAAAGGCAAAGAAGAAAAAAATCCCAACGCGTCGTGCCGCTGTCTTTTGGTTGCAGCGGGCGAATGGGGATGTGCTTTTGCGCCGCCGTCCCGAAAAAGGATTGCTCGGTGGTATGATGGAAGTGCCGTCAAGCGCGTGGGTCGAACAAGCCGTTCTCACTGAAGATGTTTTAGAAGAAGCACCGCACGATACGGTGTGGACAGAACATGACGGCCTTGTGCGTCACACCTTCACACATTTTCATCTGGAGCTGACGCTTTACACGGCGCATCTCAAAAGCAAGGGGGGTAAGGTGGAGGGACAATGGGTCTCCCTCGTGACTCTCAACGACCACGCCCTTCCCACCGTCATGCGCAAAGTGGTGCAGCATGCGCTGGATGCGTTAGGAGTTTAAGTTGCAAAAACGGATAGGATGTTGAGGGGCCAATCACTTCTGCTTCTGACTCATAGCGGAAAACGTTTCTGGCAGGTTAAACAGGTGTTGGCGGTGGCGGTGTAGGGACATCTGATGGAATTTGTCGCGCTAGCTCTTCACTCACACCCAGTTGATCAACGAGAAAGCCTAGTCGGTCTTCAAGACGTTTTCTCGTCATTGTTCCATCCGTTGCGATACGCACCTGCTCGCCCTTTCCGATACCTGTGCGTCCACCATCTCTCACAATGCTATAATTCAGTTGGTAATTAAAAGGACTCCATTCGCGGGTCGATTCATGGTGTGAGGCAAAAATGTCGGCGTCGATTGGCCACTGCTCGATACGACAGAAAAACGGGTCATGAATATTCAGTGCTCGCCACTTAACGGCGAATTTGCCCTCTTGCCAGAGACCTTCGACTCCCCAGGCCGGATGTTTAACGTACGCATTCTGCCCTTGCAAAATCGAAAGCGGTGTAACGGACGTGATCGCCACGTCAACCAAATAAACTGATCCCTCAATCTCAACAATAACACTGCCATGATTGGGCGGTAAGTTTGGAGCTGTCATCATTGTGCAAAGAGCGCGATGGGGGCGAAAGCCCAAGGATACGAGTAACTCAAACCAAGCGCCGTGCACTGCCCAGCAAGTACCGCCGACGCCATGTTGGAGCCAGGCCTCAAAGAAATCAACCGGATCATTTCCCGGAAGTGGGCCGGGTAAACTATTTCGGCAAGCGATCATTTTGCGACAGTTATCGAAAGGAACTTTTTGACACCATGCACTGTAGATTTCGCTGAGACCATTAAAATCAAGAGGTGGGCGTTTCGACAATCCCATTTGTTCAAGAACTCTGTCGGTCGTTGCTGGAGATAGTTTTGTCATAACTCTAAGGTCTCTTGAGAAAGCTCACAGATTTGGAAAGACATGTTCGCTTTTGGCTATAAGTGGACTCTAGTACAGCTTAAGAGACATGTCAGCTTTTGGGGATAGAGCGGATAACGTTTCTTTGTCATTCCCACGAAAGCGGGAATCTAATGGCAGTGGCATGTGATAAATGCCAGTGATGTGGGCACGTCGAAAACTGCGAGTGCTTTCAGTGTGGACAAGCCAATGGATCCCCGATCAAGTCGGGGATGACAATGAGAGAAATTTATTTTTCAAGTGGGAAGGGATAGAGTTCATACATCTACATATCTTATGGATCTTCGGAAAACGTCAGAAGATGATATGTGTGTTGATGAGGAACATGATTTAACGGCAGCCTTCGATCTTTTGAGACGCTCGCGTTGCGAGCTCCTCAAGATGAAGGCCTTTTTCAAACCATTTCCTTCATCCTGAGGAGGGCTGAAAGCCCGTCTCGAAGGACAAAGGAAATGGCGCTGATGCTCTCATGGCAAGAGAATACTTAACTTAATTCGCTTTCATCTCGGCGCGGACTTGTTGGCGCAGGATGTCGATGGGTTTGAGTTGCCGTTCTGCTTCGAAGTGCCAGAAGGTCCAACCGTTACAGGCCTCAAGCCCTTGCACGTGGGCGCCGATCTTATGAATGGAGCCGGTGGCGTCTGCGCACACGAGGCTGCCATCGGCCCGCACGCGCGCGGCATAGCGTTTACGGGGATCATAAAGTTTGGTGCCGGGCTCCAAGAGCCCGCGCTCAACAATTGCGCCAAATGGCACGCGGGGTTGCGCGCGTTTGGATTGGGTGACTTCCAAATCTTCTGGCGCCACGGGGATCACTTTCTTGAGGCGCGCTTTGGCATGTTTGATGTAACTCTTCTCGCGTTCAAGACCAATGAAATGACGGCCGAGTTTTTTTGCGACTGCGCCGGTTGTGCCGGTGCCGAAGAAAGGATCAAGCACCACATCGCCTGGATTACTGGAGGATAAGATCACCCGGTGCAGGAGGCTTTCTGGTTTTTGCGTTGGGTGGGCTTTATCACCGTTTGAATCTTTGAGGCGTTCATCGCCGGTGCACAGGGCGAGGGACCAATCGGACCGCATCTGCAGATCGTCATTCATGGTCTTCATGGCGTTATAATTGAACGTGTATTTTTTCTGATTAGTGTCGCGGGTCGCCCAGATCAGGGTTTCATGGGCGTTGGTAAAGCGTGTGCCGCGGAAATTCGGCATTGGGTTGGTCTTATTCCAAATAATATCATTCAAAATCCAATAACCGAGATCTTGCAGCACCGCGCCGACGCGGAAAATGTTGTGGTAACTGCCAATCACCCAAAGGGCGCCGGTGGGTTTGAGAATGCGCTTGCACTCGCTCATCCATGCGCGGGTGAAATCGTCATAGGCTGTAAACGTGTCGAACTTATCCCAGTCATCATCGACACCGTTGACTTTGCTGTTATTGGGGCGGGTGAGTTCGCCTTCGAGTTGGAGATTGTACGGCGGATCAGCGAAGACGAGATCAACGCATTCATCGGGTAACTGCCGCAAGGATTCGAGGCAATCCCCCTCGACAATCGTGTCGAGGTATGTGCTCGCGGGGTTGTTATGGCTTGGTTTTTGTGTTGTGCGTTTGCTCATGCGTCGCCGCCCGTTTTTACTCGTGTCAATTTCGGGGGATCATGAGTCACGCGAGTCCGCGCGTCAATAGTTTTTTAGAATCAATAGGTTAACAGAGAATCTTAAGATTCGTTAACACAATATCTTGTGATAGGCTTAAAGGAACGCCGATGATGTTGCGTCACACCATGGGTGGCGAGTCCCGCCTGGTGAGCGGCTGTGCCATAGCCTTTATTGCGCTCCCAGGCAAAACCTGGCCATTGTTGCGCAAGATCGATCATCAGCCTGTCGCGGGTCACTTTGGCAATCACCGATGCGGCGGCGATGGAAAGGGAGCGGCTGTCCCCCTTGATCACAGGCTCTGACGGGCATGGCAGATCAGGGGTGAATTTGCCATCGACAAGAGCGTAAGCGGCTGGACGCGGTAAAGCGGCCACGGCCCGCTGCATGGCGAGGAAGGTGGCTTGGAAGATGTTAAACCGATCAATCTCGTTGACGCTGGCCTTGCCAATTCCGACACTGGCGCTTTCTATGACAAGATCGAACAGCACATCGCGTTTTTTCTCTGTGAGCTTTTTTGAGTCATTCAAGCCATCCGGGATATTTTCGGGGTCGAGGATCACTGCCGCCGCGACCACTGGTCCCGCCCATGGCCCGCGCCCGGCTTCGTCAATGCCGACGATAGGCGATACTCCCTTGGCTATGAGGGAGTGTTCAAGGTCGAAGGTGGGTTTGGAATCGGTGCTCATGACGCCAGCATAATCGAATTTATGCAGGGCAACCAACATTTCACCTCCCCCTTGACGGGGGAGGTCGATCCGCTGAAGCTATAGCGCAAGCGGATCGGGTGGGGGTGACATGGTAGATTTTGAATCACCCCCATCCAGCTTAACCTAGGTTCGAGCAGGTGCTCTCACCAAGGCTTCGCATCCTTCCCCCGTCAAGGGGGAAGGTAAAAGGGTTTTTTAAAACAAACTGATTTGCCCGTTTGTTTCGAGAAAGTGATCGCCAATACGTTCGCGTGGGATGGCGAATTGGCTGGTGTCGAGAGGCGGGAGGTCTTGGTTCAAGCCAAGCCGTTTGCACGCGGCCTTAAACCGGTCACGGATCAGCGTGGCATAAGGTCCTTTGCCGCTGTGGCGGGTGAACCATTGGCTATCATAAGCTTTGCCGCCGCGCATCTCACGCACGAGTGTCATGATATGTTTGGCGCGATTGGGAACAATGCCTTCAATCCATTCTTGAAAGAGGTGTTCGATCTCAAGTGGCAAGCGCAGCATAATATAGCCCGCTTGCTCGACACTTGCTTTGGCGGCTTTTTCAAGAATGCGTTCGATCTCGGCTTCGTTGAGCGCCGGAATGACAGGCGCCACCATGACAGCGGTTGGGATTCCCGCCGCTGATAAATGGGTGAGCGCGGCAAGGCGGCGATTGGGCGTTGACGCGCGCGGTTCCATTTCCCGCGCGAGCTGCCGGTCCAATGTGGTGATCGAGAGCGCCACTTTGACGAGATTGCGTTTCGCCATCTCCGCAAGAATATCTTGATCGCGTAAAATACGATGCGACTTGGTGACAATCATCACCGGATGATTGAAGTCGTTCAGCACTTCGAGAATTTGCCGTGTAATTTCATAGTCTTTTTCAATGGGCTGATAGGGATCGGTGTTCGTGCCCATGGCAATGATTTTGACTTTGTAACGGTTGGCCGAGAGTTCCTCGCGTAACAGCTTTGCTGCATCCGGTTTGGCAAAAAGCTTACTTTCAAAATCAAGCCCCGCCGACAATCCCATATAAGCGTGAGCGGGCCGCGCATAACAATAAACGCAGCCATGCTCACAGCCGCGATAGGGATTGATTGACTGATCAAAGGAAATATCAGGCGATTGATTGGTTGTGATGATGGTACGCGGGCTCTCGTGTGTGACGCGAGTACGGAGAGGGGGCTCCGGGTGGTGATCCCATCCATCATCACAGGGGTTTTTCGTCAGCGCCTCAAAGCGGCCTGAGGCGTTAGAAAGGGCTCCTCGTCCGCGCATTTGGGCAGGACGGTCTTTGGCGAAGGTGTGCACGGAATGAGGAGCCTCAATCATGAGGGGACTATAACAGACAAAAAGAACAAAACAAGAACTTTTTAGTTAACGGCTTCATTTTCTTGTATTGTCCCCATATAACAGCGCCATGCTCAGCGTCATTATTCCAACTCTGAATGCAGAAAAAACCCTGCCCCATGCGCTTGCTGCGCTCGTTGGGCCGACGGCGCGTGGTCTGGTGCGGCAGGTGATTATTGTCGATGGCGGATCGGCGGACGCAACCCGGCAAATCGCTGATGCGACGGGGGCGACGTTCGTTGAGGTGGAAACGGGGCGCGGGACGCAGCTTGCGGCAGGGGC
>JANQLI010000070.1 GCA_028280675.1 Alphaproteobacteria bacterium | reverse complement strand
CTCGCATCTTCGGCTTTACAAAGCCGCGCGCAAGAATGGAAAGCGGCTGGCGTTCTCGAAGAAGCTTGGCGTGCCGCCCCGCATCCTGCTTTGGTGGACGCTTATATTGCGTTGCGGCCCGATGAAACGGCACATGATCGTGCCGAACGCTTGAATGGATTGGTTGAGATGCGGCCAAACCATATGGAAGGGCGTTTGTTGCAAGCACGTCAGGCGATCAACACCCGCCGCTGGGATGAAGCGCGTGCCGCGCTTGAGCCGCTTGTGGCAGCCACGCCGACGGCGCGCGTTTGTGCGTTGATGGCGGAGATTGAACAGGGTGAGCTTGATAATGTAGGGGGTGCGCGGGAATGGCTTGCGCGCGCTGTCACGGCTCCCCCAGAACCGGAATGGGTAAGGGCGAAATTGGCGTTTGAGACTGCGGAATGGGCATCACTCGTTCATTTGTTTGCCGATGTTGACGCCGCCTGGCCGCCTGAACCCGATCCCACACAATTTACCGAAGCGCCGAATGTGGTGGCGCCCTTTAATAAAGCATTCCAGCCGTTTGCGCAGACCGCCCATAATGATGTGGAGCCGGTTACAGATGACCCGGTGGTCATTGTCGAAGACCCCATAGCAACGGATTATGTTGTCGGCGGGCATGACGGCGCGACACGAAATGCGCCTGTGTCCTCAGATGTTTCTGTGAAGACTACACGTGTGAGCGCACCAGATTCAGAATCAACTTTGCGTTCTGTCCGTAGCAGTGAAGGGGATGTGGTGTTGCGGTCGAAAGATGCGGCGAAACGCAAACCCAAAAAACGTATTCCACTGTTTGGTGCGCGCTCACCAGCCCATTCTCACTTCCGTGACGACATGGTTGCGAACAATACACTCATGCGTCAACCGGATGACCCTGGCCCAGATACAGAGGATGATCTTTAGGCTCAGTCTGTCAGTAAAATTTCTTTCAGGCGTTTGCGTTTCGCATCGTTCAGTCCCAAAGCCTCATTCAAATAGGTGTCGATGTCTCCGTGGCTGTCTTCGATTGCTTGAAACGTGGTTTCAAGAAAAACCGCATCAACAGCGGCCAGAGGCCGAATGGCTTCAGGATTTATATCTTTTCCTGATTGGCGTCCGAAAATTTTCGCAAGCAGTGGCAGCATACGTTCAAGATCCACAGCGTCATTGGTCAGCATAAAGTCCTGCATGATTGTGTCACGCGGCACATCAAGGGCGGACAGGATGAGCGCTGCGCCAATGCCCGTTCGGTCTTTGCCTGCTGTGCAGTGAATCAAAACAGGTCCATCATTCTCAAGAATCTCATCAAACATCGCCGCATACTCATCGGTGTTCTCTTGAGGGATCGCGCGATAGGTTTCGATGAATGTTTGATGGATCTCTTGGGCTGTGAACGCACCGGATTGAATTTGCCTACTCAGTTTGCTCGACCAATCTGCGGCATTGCCACCGATCGTGAGTAAGAGGGTTTCCGGTTTGGTCGCGTCATCCACCCATCTTGACGGCGACCTGTCGCGTTCTTCGTCCGAGCGAAAGTCTATAATGGTGTCAAGATAAAGGGTGTTAAGAGCGGCTTGTGTGACATTTGATACACGCGATAGCTCGCCAGAGCGATAGACATGGCCCCATTTGACAGTTTGACCATCCGTGGTTTGATAGCCGCCAATATCGCGAAAGTTACTGATGCCGGGAACATCCAGAATGCGTGCTTGCTCTTCATTGCCGACTTCATATACTGGCGTGCTTTGTTGTGTAGAAAAAGCAAAGCTGTCAGATGTGAAGGTGACAGAGCAGGCAAGGAGAAGTGTTGCTATTATACTGCAGCAAGTTTTGCGCATTCAGATCCTCTTGAATATTGTGATGTCTGCAGATTAGCTTAGGTCAATTCCGCTTCGACGTCTGCGATAAAATATCTTATGGCCGAAACCGTCGCTTCCGTATCATACTCTGGAGAGAAATATTTTGCCGCCCCAGTGATAACCGAGCGCATATCGGGGCGCGCTTTCAAGGCACGATCAAAGAAGGGGCGCAGTGTGTCGTCTTCTGCGCACATGGCGAGCAGCGACACAGTTAATCTTTCGAATACCGCCGGATAATCTTGCGCCCAAATGGCGTCATGCGCTTTATTACGCCCCACCCCAGAGCGCACGGCGCTGACAAATTCTTTATGGGTCAGGTCGGGATCAAATGTGGGGAAAAGCGAGCAGACGATATCCCAGGTTTCTTGCACATACGCCATATCGGCGGCTGGCGGCAAGGCATGTCCGACAATGGTTTTAAAATCGGCGCGCTCATCAGCGGTCAAATAGGCAATCCCGTTCAGTGTGAGTGACGCGACGCGCTGCGGCGCAGCCAGGGCCATTTCAGAAGCAAAATGAGTCCCTGTGTGATGGGCAAAGATATGGACTTTATTAAGTTCCAGGGCATCCAGACCCGCCAGATACATCTGCCCATAATCGGCGGCGCTTGGGTACCCCTCCGGTGTAAAGCTTTCTCCAAAGCCCGGCGTGTCGAAGGCATAGAGTGGGCGTTCCCCCGCCATCATTTGCATCATCGGCTCAAAACACACCGAGGTGGCTGGTGTCCGGTGATACAAAACCAAGGGGATCCCTGAACCTGGGATCGTGCGGTAATGCATTTGACCAAAAGGCGTGTCCGCATAGGCTTTCTTGATGGTCATGGGCTTTTCATCCTTGCGTCTTGTCCTATCCATTAGGATGGGCGTGCTATGGAAGGACAAGACGCATGCCTTACCTCAGCCCTTATGCGGATAAGGGCTATGGGTGATATTCGTCACAGAAGGACGCAGAAGCGCTTGCGGTTCGGCGCGTTTCTGCTATTTTGCGCCCCAATCACAGGTAAGCCGCATTAGCTCAGCTGGTAGAGCACATCATTCGTAATGATGGGGTCGGGTGTTCAAGTCACCCATGCGGCACCATCCTGTGAGATTTTCTGTGAAAAGAGTTTCTCATGTCTGTTGAATTGCACCACCAAGACCGTCCGAAATATCTTTCGCTCTGGTGGAAGGGATGGCGCCGCCGTTGCCCAAAATGCGGCGAGGGGGCATCGCTTTATCAGTTTCTCAAGGTTGTCGAGCGCTGCGATCATTGCCATGAGCCTTTAGGGCATATACAGGCCGACGACTTTCCACCCTATGTGACCATCCTGATCGTCAGTCACATCGTTGTGCCAGGTATTTTGCTGTTAGAGCGGGAACTGCATCCGTCCTTAATGGTGCATATGGCGATCTGGCCCTTGGCGACGATTTTGCTCAGCGCTTGGTTTCTACCGCGGGTCAAGGGCGTGATTCTCAATCATATGTGGCGTCACAATTTAACAGGGGCTGAGCGCTTCTAAGTTCGCTTGAGAAAAGGTTGTTTGCGGCCATATGTCAAAGAACGCCAGAGCCACTCAAAAGGTCCAAAGCGGAATAGGCTGAGCCAGATTGGGCTGACAACAAGCTGAAACACCCACACCCCAAACACAACGGCATAGACCTCATAACCATACAATGTGCCGTAGAGTCCAAGGCCAAAACTATAAAATATCAAACCGCATAAAATGGACTGTCCCAAATAATTGCTGAGCGCCATTTGCCCAACCGCCTGTAAGCGCTTTTGTAGCCAGAGAAGAGCTTCACTTTGGCAGAGAGTGAGCACAAGACCAAGGTGGCCAAAGGCCATGCCAAGGCGGCCAATATCATAGGTCAGTTGAGTCGTGGCTATCGCAAGCGGGTCAAAATCGGCTGCCAATAGCGCATAGCTCTCCCATATCGATACCGGTAAGCCAATGCCATAACCGAACAGAAGGAGGCGCCGTATTGCAAGGGATGATGCTTCGAGTGTAAGAAAACCGCGCCGATACAGCACCATGCCAATCAACATGGCGGCCAGTGAGTCCGGGAAAAAGACGATTGGCGTCACAAAGGTTTGCATAAAAAAACTTGTCGTGACTTGCTCAGTCACCACATCCCAAAAGCTCCCCTGTTGTAAAATGCGCACTTGTTCTTGGAATTCAGGGTCATCAAATTGCGGGCGGCTATCGCTCACTTCTTCTTGCCAAGCGGCGATGACCTCTTTGTTTTGTTGCGCCTCTTCTAAAATGATCGTTGCATTATACTGCGCTTTTAAAGCAGATGTTTCCTGATAAGTTGCCATGCGTGTTGCGGTGAGAAGCGCGAGAACGCATAAAGCAAGACTCAGAAGGGCCTTACTTGAGAGATTGCGGACGGGATAAAGCAGTAACCCACATAATCCGTAGGCGAACAAAATATCGGCGGGCCAGAGAAAGACATAAGCATTCATGCAACCAAGCAAGATCAAGAGACCGATTCGGCGATAATAAATGCGCCCACCTCGCGGGTTCTCCTTTAAACGCAGCATAATCATCAATGCGCCAGCGCCAAAGAGCAGCGAAAAGAGCGTGCGTTGCGTGCCCTCAAATAACGTATGCACGACGGCCCATGTCGCCATCATGGCGCCTGGCATGTCTGCAAACATGGTAGGATAATCAAACGCTTCGCGCGGCCAGGCAAAAGACCAGATATTCATCAGCAAGATACCGAGCACGGCGATACCGCGGGTCATGTCCATGGAGGCAAAGCGTTCGGATGTGGCCACCGGGCTGGCGACAGAGGCGGAAGGCGTGGTCATATCACTCTCATTTATTCACTAAATGGGCGTGACGATAAATCCGACGCGCGGGAAATGCACGACGACTTCTCCAACTGTTTCATTTTTGTGGCGAATCGCGATTTCTTGTTGTGAAGCGATCACGACATGGCCTTCCACGGGCACTTTCGCATTGTCATCCGGGGTAACGGTGACATGATCGTCAATATTGAGACCTTGCGGATCATTGGGGTCGCAAAATGGCTCTGCCGTGGAAGGTGTGTCTTTCGCGATAGTCAGTGCGTCTTCGGCGGATAGGGTGGTGGGCGATCCATGCCCGATGGCGTGCATGCGATCTGCCCAAGGTGTGATAAAGTCAATATCAAACATTAACTCTTCGGCGATAGCGGGCGTGCGGCTGCGCACGAATTTGATATTCATATAGGCGTTGATGTCGGCAAGGCCGGGCGCATCGCCCATAATGAAGGGTTTGCCGTCTTTCAGATGATCGCCGATCCAACCTGCAAAGCAGCGCCATTGCGCGCGCGCCTGCGGTTCGAGGGGTTTGAGAGCTTCTGGCCGCATGTTTCGGCCTGTCATTTTTTCGCGGTCTGCAAAAAACGCTTCTGGTAACTTGTCTCCGATATTGGCAAACACGATGGTGGTAGAGGCGAGAAAGAAGGGGCCATCACTCCAGAAACTTAACGCATAGGGCATACCGACGCGCCCACCGGGATATAATGTCGGGTCTGGAGCATAGTCTTCGAGGGCGCGCATGATGATTCGGTTATCACAATAAATGTCAGCACCGATTTGTAATGTGGGAGTGCGCCGATACCCGCCTGTTAGCGGCATGAGCAAGGGTTTTGGCATGACGTGCGGAATTTGAACGTCGTACCAAGACAGTTTTTTAATGCCGAGGGCTACAAGCGCTTTCTCGGCAAAGGCGGATCCTTTAAACTGGTGTAATATCAATTCGGGCATGGCGGCGGCTTCCTGTGGATAACTTTCCTATATGGAATCATAAGGTTCAGCGATTGTCATCAATCATGACCGATCTGTGACCCTTTTGAGCGATCGATCTGTCGTTGTCACATGATTGTGATAATCTCCTTTTGCGCTGTTCTTAGGAACACACACATCTTACCTTAGTTACTGTTTGCGTTTGCGTACATTTTGAGTGTTTGAGTCATCTAATTCGGCTGACTGCGATGCGTTATTGCGTTGCAGCCTATTTTATTTGTGGGGAAGACAAAAATGAAAATAAAAGCACGTGCTTTAAGCTGCACCGCATGCACAGTGGTTGCTGGCTTTCTCTTACTGGATGCAACACAAAGTTTTGCGGCTGTTGCTGAATTAATTGTCAGCGCCCGGCAGCGTGATGAGGCTTTGACCGACGTTCCGGCCACAGTCAGCGTGATCACAACGGACGTGATTGAACGCGCTGGAATTCAGCGGCCGGAAGATTTTATCAATCTGACTGCGGGCGTCACATTGGTTGACGCTGCGGAAGTGGGCGACACGCAAGTCAACATTCGCGGCATTAATGGATCGCGCGATGCAGAAAACAGTTTCGCCTTTATCGTCGATGGGGTTTTGATGACAAACCCTGCCGCTTTCAATCGTGACTTCACGAACCTCTCTCAAATCGAGGTGGTCAAGGGGCCGCAAGGGGCCATCTATGGCCGGAATGCGGCGGCTGGCGCAATTATTATCAACACGAATAAACCTGGCAACGAATTCGAAGGTCAGGTGAAGGCAAGCATTGGCAACCAAGAGTCCTATTATGTTGCTGCAAGTCTAGGTGGGCCAATTGTCGAAGATAAAGCTTTCTTCCAGATTGGCGTCGATTGGCGCCAAACCGATGGAGACTTCACGAATATTTATCTTGGCAAAGATGTTGTCGATGATTTCGAGAATTACAACATCAATGGCCGCGTTATCTTACAGCCAAACGACGCTCTCGAAATCGATTTGAAAGCGCGTTACGGTGAGGTTGATGCGGCTGCTATTTCATTCAATTCGGCATTTAACTTACCGGCCTTTGCCGCGACTGGCGGTCATGGTGATGTCAATGATCATAACTTTGTCTTTTCGCCGAATATCGATCCTGTCAATGAGCAAGAAGCCCTCGAGCTTTCGGCGAAAGTCGAATACGACATGGAGTGGGCGACCCTCACAGCCTGGGCCCTTTACAGCGATATTGAAAACGACTTTTTGACCGATGGCACCAGTGCAGCGTTTGGATTCTTTGCAACGGAGCCGAGCTGTGTTGCAAGTTCTGCAGCGATTACGTCCACAACCAATCCAGCATCCTTCCCGCCACCCACCTTTAACTTTGGGGATGGTGTGCCGGTGCTTCTGGGTGGGAGTTCCTTCTTGGGAGCCTATACACCGACCACTTGCGATGGCTATCAGTACCAGGTCCGGAACCAAGAAGATGTCAGTTTCGAAGTGCGGTTGACATCACCGTCAGATCAGCGTTTGCGGTGGTCTGTTGGCGCTTACTATCTTGACCTTGAACGGGAAGTGGGTGTGGCCACGGGGATTGACGATACCTATCTCGGCGGCACAATTGCGCGGAGTCTAACTGACAGCGATATTGAGCAATTGGTACATGACCGGTTTGACAGTAAAGTTTACGCTCTTTTTGGTCAGCTCAACTATGACATCAATGATGATGTTGAGGTCTCCCTTGCTCTGCGTTGGGATCGTGAGGAGCGGAAAGTGCGCAACCTGGTCGATCCACTAGCCACAACAAGCTATATCGACTTTGATCCAATTGGTGACACAGGTGGCAGCCCACTGATTCCGTGGGATGATGGTGGTGCACCACTCAATGTAGGCCTCTTAACCAATCCAGGCGGTATTCCGTCCCAGGAAAAAGCCTTTGAACAATTCCAACCAAAACTCAGTGTGACCTGGGATGTGAATGACAATTGGACACTCTATGCGAATTGGGGCATGGGCTTTAAATCGGGCGGCTTTAACAATCAAGGAAGTGCTGCGACAGTGGATGCTTTCCTCAACGATCTGATCGAGTTTGTCTATCTTTCTCCGCAACCTCGTGTGATGTTGTCGGACGTCTTCGATAAGGAAACATCCAGCGCCTTTGAAGTCGGCTTTAAAGCTAGCTTGATGGACGGTGATTTGGATCTGACGGGTGCGGTCTATCACAACACGATTGATGATATGCAAGCGTTTGAATTCTTCGTGGGTCCATTCGGTCTATTGCGTGTTGTCAATAATATTGATGAGGTGGTGATCAAAGGTGTGGAGCTCGCTGCAAATGCGCGTCTCACAGATGGTCTGACGGCTTACGCATCTGTCAATGTGACAGATAGTGAGATCGAGAAAAATGCGGTTCGGCCTGATACAGTCGGCAATAAATCTCCGTACACGGCTGACTATACCTTTAACGCAGGTGTGCAATATGAGATGCCGCTTGGGAATACGGACCTTAATCTTGTGACCCGTCTGGATTATCAGCATGTCGGCCCAACATGGTTCCATGCCGTCCAGGATCAAACCCGCGTTGTGGGCCTTGGGTTTGATGGCGATTACAGCAGAACCGAGCGTGATGACTACGGCACATTGGATCTTCGTGTTGGTGTTGAAGGAGACCGCTGGTCATTGTCAGCGTATGCCAATAATCTCCTTGATGAAGAATATCTCGAAGAGGTCATTCCAGCGCCGGAATTTGGTGGGTCCTTTATTCACCCTGCCGAACAACGCCGGTTTGGTATTGAGGCGACATTCCGTTTCTAAGCGTTGCCTATAAGACGTGAAAAAGCCCGGAGTGTTCTCCGGGCTTTTTTGTTTTTAAGGTTGCGTTTTCCCAAAGACAGGATCATCGACGTAGAAAGGTTCTTCTAAAATCCAGTCTTTCATATCGTCAGGAATGTGATCTTCCGTAAAGGTTTCTTGTGTAACGTGATCTGCAGCAAAGGCGGCAAGGTCCGCCATTTCATCACCCTCAAGCTCAATCTGATAGGCGAACTCCACCGCTTGCAATTCCGCCATAGCAAAAGCACTGCGCCACATACGCGCTGCGAAGTCTGCAATATCGGCTTGGCGGGATTCATCTGTTGCATCAAGGGCAGGAGCCGCTTTTCCACCAACGCCATTGATAGCATGGCACACAACGCAGCCTTTGCTCACAAAAAGATCGCGTCCTCGTTCTGCGTTCAGTGTTGGCGTGACGGCTGTTACACCGGCAGGGGGTGTTTGATCGTTCGCTGCCTCTTCAGCCGTTAAGGGGGATGAATACCATGCCGCAATTGCGAGTGTTGCTATAGCGAAAATGGCATGGCGATTGGCGGGATATGTCATCCTGTGCCTCCTACGCATATGTTACTTCATGCCAAAAGCTTATATGAGGCGGGCGGCCTTGCCTAGCTTGCATCAATGCGGCTTAGTGTCTCGTTAACGCCGCACAGACGGAGAGTTTCGTGCCACAGGGCCATCGCAAGACGCGGGTCATGGGAGCGCGAAGAGGAGCGCGCGCGTTTTCCCTTGTTGAAATAGGCCCCTGAGACATTGGCGTATGCGGGATTGCAGGCAAGATCGACAGAGGGTGCGGCGCCTTCTGCGGGGCTGAGGGCAAAGCCGTGCATGATCCGTTGCATCCATTGCGGCATGCCGCGGACAATCTGTGTGCCGACAGTGCCAGGGTGGATCACATTCGAGGTGACGCGTGTTCCGGCAAGGTGTTTGGCAAGTTGGTGACTAAACAGCACGGTTGCCAGTTTGCTTTGACTATAAAGCACGGGCCAAAAGTAACGGCGTGGGCGATGAATGCTTGAAAAATCAATGCGTCCAAACCGATGCATAATAGAAGAAACGTGAAGAATGCGCCCCTGACGAGCGGCCTTCAGCAGATCGAGCAAATAAAGTGTGAGCATGGCATGCGCAAGATAATTGACGCCCCATTGCATCTCATAGCCGTCTTCGGTTCGCTGATATGACATGGGCATCGTCCCGGCATTGTTAATCAGCACATCGAGTTTCGACTCTTTTTTGCAAATAAGATCGGTAAATTCTTTGACAGAGGTGAGGGATCCCAATTCCAAATGAAACACAGAGACACGCGCCTGTGTCTTGAAATGCGAAATTTCATCACGCAAGGCTTCTCCTTGGGTGACGTCACGGCAGGGCAGAAGGAGGTCGGCCCCCCTTGCGCTTAACGCAAGAGCCGTCGCACGCCCGATGCCAGATGTGCTGCCGCGTCTCAACGAGGTGTTCGACGCCATCGAGGAATGGACCATGACCAAAACCAAAT
>JANQLI010000005.1 GCA_028280675.1 Alphaproteobacteria bacterium | reverse complement strand
ACATTCACATTCTTGATCTGTCAAAGACCGTGCCTTTGCTGCACCAGGCCTTGATGGAAGTCCGCAATGTCGTGGCTGGTGGCGGCCGCGTTCTCTTCGTTGGCACTAAACGCCAGGCGTCAACTACCTTGGCGGATGCGGCGAAACGCTGTGCGCAATATTACATCAATCACCGTTGGCTCGGTGGCACATTGACGAACTGGAAAACCATTTCCAATTCGATCAAGCGTTTGCGCACTCTCGAAGAAACCCTTTCTGGCGAGACAACCGGTCTTACCAAGAAGGAACAGCTTCAAATGACCCGCGAGAAAGACAAGCTTGAGCGGGCTCTGGGTGGCATTAAGGACATGGGCGGTATCCCGGACATTATGTTCGTGATTGACACCAACCGTGAATCCATCGCCATCAAAGAAGCCCAGAAACTCGGCATTCCTGTTATTGCGGTGATCGATACCAATTGCGATCCGGATGGTATTACCCATCCAATCCCAGGGAACGATGACGCGGCCCGCGCTATAACGCTTTACTGCGATTTGATTGCGCGTTCTGTGCTTGATGGGATTTCAGAGAGCGCGACCAGCGCCGGTGTGGATTTAGGTGAATCCGAAGAAGTGCCGATAGAGCCGCTTCCGGATTTGAGTCAAGAAGACACACCTGCGGAAGACGCGCCTGCTGAGGCCGATACTGCGGCTGCGGATACTGCCGAAGGCGAACCTGCAAGCGCGTAATAAAAGCGACGCATTGCAAGTCTACAAACAACGTAAAACTATTCGAAAGACGGGAATGACCGATGTCTAATATTACCGCTGCACTTGTCAAAGAGCTCCGGGAAACCTCCGGCGCTGGTATGATGGATTGTAAAAAAGCGCTGCAAGAATGTGATGGCGATATGGAAGCCGCCATTGATTATTTGCGCACCAAAGGTCTTGCAAAAGCTGCGAAGAAAGCTGGCCGTGTGGCGTCCGAAGGTCTTGTCGCTGTTTCACGCAATGACGCCGGCACGGCGGCGGCTGTTGTGGAGGTGAATTCCGAGACGGATTTTGTGGCCCGCAATGAGCAGTTCCAAGATTTAGTCAAAACCGTTGCCGAACTTGGCCTTTCATCAAATGGTGATCTCGATGCATTGAACGCAGCCGAGGTTCCTGGCGCAGGTAAATCCGTCACAGATCACATGACCGATATGGTTGCGACCATCGGTGAGAATATGTCTGTGCGTCGGGCTAGCGCCCTATCTGTCTCGGAAGGCGTTGTGGCGACGTACATTCACAATGCGATCACGGCAAACCAAGGGAAGATTGCTGTCTTAGTCTCTCTCAGTTCAAGCGGGGACCAGGCTCAGTTAGAAGCCTTAGGCAAACAGATCGCTATGCATGTCGCCGCTGTGAACCCGCTGGCCTTGAGCAAAGACAGTGTTGATCCTGCGATTGCTGATAAGGAGCGCAACTTCTTGATTGAGCAGGCACGTGAATCTGGAAAGCCTGAAAACATTATCGAAAAAATGATCGAAGGCCGTATGCGCAAATTCTACGAAGAAGTCGCGCTGCTTTCGCAAACATTCGTCATTGATGGTGAAAGCAAGGTCGAAGACGTGATTGCGAAAGCGTCAAAAGATCTTGGCGCGTCGATCACGCTGGATGGTTTTATCCGCTTTGAGCTTGGTGAAGGGATTGAGAAAAAAGAAGAAGATTTCGCAGCCGAAGTTGCTGCTGTCGCCGGCTCGTAACGTCAGCGGAAATCGAGACAATCGGGGTGTGGCAGGTGAAGTGTCGCACCCCTTTTTTCTGCCTTGTTTCAAACGGAATATTTCCTTTTATTAGGGGGTGACGAGACACCCTCAATCTGTGG
>JANQLI010000033.1 GCA_028280675.1 Alphaproteobacteria bacterium | reverse complement strand
AAGCCGCGGAAAAGAAATGGAAGACGCCAATGAGGTGCAGCGTAAAATAACCATGAAATTGCTCGCTGTTGCGCAATCGCAATTCATCTTTTTGGAACTTGGGTTTGCCTTATTCTCAACCGCAGTCGCGATGGGGGTTGCGCTTTACCGTTATACTGGCGGGTATTTGTCGGCCGGTGCGGTTGTAGCGGTTGTGCTGATCAGTCTTGAATTTAGCCGCACGCTTTTGTTGATTGGAGAATTTTTCTTTGCAGGCGCTTTGGGGCGTGAGGTTGCTGCGAAAGTCAAAGAATTTTTAGATGAAAAACCTCCCGTGCGGCAATTAGCCGATACGCCGACGGAGGAGTTGCCTTCATCTGTGGATATTCAGTTCCAGAATGTCACATTTACATACCCAGGCGCAGACATTCCAGCCGTCAAAAATATGGATCTCACTCTCAATCCAGGGGAAACAGTGGCGCTGATTGGGCGCAGCGGATCTGGCAAGACCACTGTTGTGAATCTGTTGCTGCGAACGCTTGATCCGCAAGATGGTGAGATTTTCTACGGTGGGATCGCAGAACAGAAGCTCACCTTAGAGCAAATTCGCAGCAAAATTGCCCTCGTGCCGCAAGACCCATTTCTCTTCTATGGGACAATAGAAGAGAATTTACGGATCGCGAAGCAGGACGCCACGGAAGAAGACTTGATGAAGGCGTTGCGCGGCGCGGAGCTTTTTGAGTTTGTCCAATCGACGCCAGATGGACTGAAGACCAAAGTAGGTGACCAGGGAATGGCGCTGAGCGGTGGTCAAGCGCAGCGTTTGGCCATTGCGCGCGCCATTCTCAAAGATGCACCAATCGTTATTCTTGATGAACCCACATCGCAAATTGACGTGGAAACGGAAGCCGCTTTGCATAGAGCGCTCAGCCGGTTGACGGAAGGAAAAACGGTTTTGTTGATTGCGCATCGTTTGAGCACAATTGAGCAAGCCGATCGCATTGTTGTGATGGAGAGTGGGTCTGTTGTCGAGAGCGGAACACGCGATGAGCTGCTGACGCAAGGCGGCATTTACGCGCAAATGGTTCAGACCAAGCGCCGGTCTGAGGGCCAAACAATCGCTGCGGCTGAATAAAGAAGGTAATAAAGGCCATGACAACTATTGATACGATTGAGCAAAGCAATGCTATCCCATTGGCGGGCGTCAGTAACGCAACGATCATTCGCCGTCTGCTGATGTTTATGAAACCGTTCAACTTGATTATGTTCATAAGCTTAATTGCGCGTGTGGTGAAGATTGTCTTTCAAGCGGCTGTCCTTGGCATCGCGGCGGCCAGTGTTGGCATTTACATTGATGCCTATGAACCCGGCGTTGTGAATTGGGATGTCATTTGGACGCAAGTGAAATGGATTGCCATCACGGGAACCATCGTTGGTGTCTCGTCCTATATTGAGAGTTATACAGGTCATTACGTCGCGTTTCGTATTCTTGCGGCTTTTCGGAATAGTTTTTATTACGCAATGTTGCCGCTCGCGCCTGCACGCACAGCGAAGTTACAATCGGGTGATGCAGTCAGCCGGGTGATGACCGATTGTGAGCGGATTGAGCCTTTCTATGCGCACACGATAGCTCCTGCTGTTGCGGCCATCTGCGTGCCGGCGATTATTCTCGCCTGGTGTTATACGGTTCACCCATCGTTCCTCTGGGTTCTTCTGCCATTCTATGCGGCGACAACTTTTCTCTTACCGTGGCTGGTCTCGGTGCTCGGGGGCGATGGTGTCTCATACCGCCAGAAACTGGGGGAAGTGAATGCATTTGTGTCCGATAGCATTCAAGGCATTCGCGATACTGTGGCCTTTGGGTATGAAGACAAACGCGCAAAAGAACTCTGGGACATGGGCGCGACCATGCAAGAGGGGCAGGATAAACTCTATGGCGCAGATGCCACACAGCGCGCGCTTGGGGAGATTTTCGTGACCGTTGGTATTCTTGCGGCGGCGTGGTGGGGGATTGAACTCACATTGCGCGGTGACATTTCCGCTTTGACTGACTTGCCTGCGATTATT
>JANQLI010000004.1 GCA_028280675.1 Alphaproteobacteria bacterium | reverse complement strand
GTTTTATGTTCGCGGTGGTGGCGATGGCACGGATACCGTATATGGCGGCGACGGTCATGACGAGCTGATCGGCTCTGGCGGCAACGATATTTTCCGTGTGGAAGACAATCTCGGTAATCTCGATAGTGTTGAAGAGATAGATGGTGGTACTGGCGGCTATGATCGTGTTCTGGGATCAAATGACAGTGAAACTCTCGATTTTTCTGGTATAGACCTCAACAACATTGATGAGATTGATGCCGGCAAAGGGAACGATACGGTTACCGGTACGGATGACGCTGACTTCATTCGCGGCAACCGAGGCAATGACGAACTTCATGGTGGTGGCGGCGATGATCAGTTTTATGTCCGCGGTGGTGGTGATGGCACCGATACCGTTTATGGCGGTGAAGGTCATGACGAACTGATTGGTTCCGGCGGGAATGACATCTTCCGCGTTGAAGACAATTTCGGCAATCTCGACAGCGTGGAAGAAATTGACGGTGGTGCGGGCGGATACGATCGCATACGCGGGACCAATAATGATGAATCGCTCGACTTTACGACGATCGATCTCAACAATATTGATGAGGTCGATGCTGAACGTGGCGATGATATTGTCACCGCTGCGCAAGATCATGACAGCCATGTTCTTTATGATGGTGGACGTGACACGGATACGTTCCGTATCGAGCTTACGGATGAGCAAGCGGCCAATCCTGCTGTCATCGCGGAAATTGAAGCCTACCAAGCGCAATTGGATTCAGGTGATTTCAAAACGCCATTTGAGTTTGAAACCCTCGGCATGACAGCGAAGAACTTTGAAAGCCTTGAAGTCGAAAATATGCCGGAACCTGACGTTGCCCCCGAAGCAGGTGATGTCGATTTAGGAAGCACATCAGAAGACACAAGTCTTACCTTCAGTGAGGCGGACTTATTGGCTAATTCAACTGATGCCAATGGCGATGACCTTTCCGTTGTTGACGTGAGTGTTGACCCGTCGGTGGGCACGGTGACCGACAATGGCGACGGCACTTACACCTTCAATCCAGTGGAGAATTTTAACGGCGATAATGTACCGCTCAGCTTCACAGTCAGTGATGGTTCAGAAACGGACACAGGTACAGCGACGCTGGACGTGAGCGCAGAAAATGACGGTCCAGTGGTTAGCAATGTTGACCTTGGGTCCACTGCGGAAGATAGCAGCATCACTTTTAGTGAGGCTGATCTTCTGGCCAACGCCTCTGATGTGGATGGCGATACGCTTT
The DNA here is from genome assembly GCA_028280675.1 of Alphaproteobacteria bacterium. Taxonomy (GTDB): domain Bacteria; phylum Pseudomonadota; class Alphaproteobacteria; order SMXP01; family SMXP01; genus JANQLI01. The sequence goes on along the minus strand of JANQLI010000004.1, from coordinate 5,022 downwards.
CCGTAACAGAGGTGAGCGTTGATCCATCGGCGGGCACGGTGACCGACAACGGCGATGGCACTTACACCTTTAACCCGGCCGCAAATTTCAATGGCGATGACGTGCCATTGAGCTTCAGTGTGACCGACGGCACAGAGACGGATTCGGCGACCGCATCTTTAGACATTCAAGCTGTGAATGACAATCCTGTTGCCGGTGATGTGGACTTGGGCTCCACAAGTGAAGACTCCGAGATCCTCATTACTGAGGCGGACTTATTAGCGAATAGCTCTGATCTTGATGGAGATGACTTGAGTGTCGTGGATGTCATGGTAGACGCTGAGTTCGGGGTGGTGACTGATAATGGCAACGGAACATGGACATTTTCCCCGGCAGAAAACTACAGTGGGCAAGATGTGCCAATCAGCTTTGATGTCAGCGATGGACAAGAAATTGTTTCAGGAATGGCGACACTTGATGTGATTGCTGCAAATGATGCACCGACTGCGGATGATCTTCACGATGTTCTCACGGGTGAGGGCGTGTCCATAGACCTTGATGTCTCACATGCGTTTCATGATGTCGATGTTGATGACAGTCTCACATATTCCGTTGAAGGCCCATCCTGGCTCACCATTGATGAAGACACAGGCGTTCTCTCAGGCACAGCGACGGGAGATGACTCCACTGTAACGGTCACCGCGACGGATGATTCCGGAGAGTCGGTGACATCTTCCTTTGAAATCGACATTGCCGGGAGTAAAGGCGGATCTGGTAAGGGGTCCGGTTCGGGCTCTGGGTCCGGAAAAGGATCGGGATCGGGATCTGGAAAAGGATCAGGTGACAGCGCCTTTAACCTCACGGGATCGAACGATGATGAAATTATTCTCGCTGGTGAAGGCGACGATAAAATCAAGGGCGAAGATGGCAATGATGTTCTGTATGCCGATGCCGGTGATGACACTGTCAAAGGCGGTAAGGGTGATGACCTCATCAGTGGTGGTGAGGGTGATGATACGCTGAAGGGCGATGATGGAGACGACACCCTTTATGGTGGGTCCGGCGACGATGTTCTTGAAGGCGGCAAGGGGGATGATACATTCTTTATTATGGAAGCCAGTGGCGCTGATGAGATTGAAGGCGGCAATGGCTGGACCGACACCATTCAAGTCACAAATATTGCTGGCGATGCATCCCCCGAAGCATCTTGGACTGTGTCCATAGACGGTGGCGATACGGTTACGATTGAGAGTGATGCGGGATTTCTTGATCTTGATTCTGACCGTTCAGGCTCCATTGTCTTTAGCGATGGCACCGAAGTGAACTTCGATGGCATAGAGCGGATTGAGTGGTGAGGCATAAACTGAAGGTCTTGCCTGCATGGCATGACAGCAAGTCGATCAAGGTCGCAGAACCATGGATAATGTCCGCGCACAAGTAAATCGGCTTTTTAGTGAGCTCAACCTGTTTGCGCCAAGCATGCAGATTCGCCGAGGGCATGAGTCGACCGTTGAACCACATCATCATTACTGGATGTATGTTGATCTTTCTGCGGGCACATTCCTTGTTTATCCAGCGTACTATGAAACGCAACCGACGGTGCGTAACTTTATACGCCGTAAAATTGGGTCGAGAACAGACGACCCTCAATGGCAAAAAGCAATTATTCATCATGGCGATGAGCGGCAAGAATATCTCATCCCTTTTTCACTTTCTTTTCCCGCGCAAGTGTTGTGGCGTTTTGTCGATAAAAGCACAGCAGATACGTCATTGCTTTTGACATGCGGTGAGCAAAAACATATCGCCTGCTATATTGATCGTACCCATACGCAGATCAGCTCTGTTGTGAAAATCCCTCTTTGCGAAGCGACGGAGAAGAATTGTAAAAAGGAGTTTTCATTGCTGAGACACTTTGAGGGGAATGGGATCGATATTGCACCGTGCGGCTTAAAGATGGGAAGGATTAAAGGCATTGGTCCTGGCCGGTCTTATGTCTACGCCGCGCAAACCTATCTTGAGGGAGAGTCTCCGAAGGTGCTCGCATCGCATCACATTATGGCTTTAATGGACCGATTGCGTTTGAAAGATGCCTATATCTCCCTCAAAGCGCTGGCTGATGAAACGCTGCGCGATGCGGAACACGCACATCTTGAGAGAGATATGATGTCGGGATTGATCGATCTTCTGAAGAGAGTGCACTCAACTGTGCTGCTTCCGGCATCACTTTCGCATGGGGATTTGCGGTCTTCGAATTTACTGCAGAGTTCAAGTGGGTACCTCTACGCAATTGATTGGGAATTTGCACGCCCAAAGAGCTTGGAGCTTCTCGATGTCAGCCAACTTTTTCTCGAAAAACACTATGCCGACTCTGATGCGACAAGTTATGCGCAAATTTTTCGTTCAGGGGATATGGCATTGATAGAGCGTTATGGGCGTGAGCGGTTTGGCGATCGCATGCCGCCTACGGATCAAATTGTCGCGTTGCAATTCGCGCAACATCTATTGGACCGCTATTGTGGTTTCGGGGGTGTTCGCACATCAAAGATAAAGCGCCTTTGCCGGGCGCTTCATAGTGAGTGGCCTCTCTGAATGGGCTGAAAGCAGAGGGGATTTTTCTTTGATTTAACGTTCCGTCAGCTTCAGCTCAATGCGCCTGTTGCGGCGATAGGCCTCAGGGGTGTTGCCGGGGTCAAGTGGGTGAAACTCGCCAAAACCTGCGGCGACCAAACGGTCTCCGGGAACGCCTTGCGAAATCAAAAAGTTGACAACGGAGATTGCTCGGCTTGCGGAGAGATGCCAGTTCGATGGAAACTCAGGCGTGTTGATCGCCGCTTTGTCGGTGTGCCCGTCAACGCGCATGACCCAATTAAGGTCAGGGGGAATCCGTGCGGCAATGTCATTAAGAGCGACGGCAAGTTTGCGTAATTCCTGTTTGCCGGAAACGTTAAGTTCGGCTGAGGCCGAGTCAAACAGAATCTCTGATGGAAAGACAAAACGATCGCCGACAATCTCAACGCCAGACCTGTTCTGGAGAATCTCGCGCAAGCGTCCAAAAAATTCTGAGCGATAGCGTGAAAGCTCTTGCACTTTTTGTGCGAGAGCGGCGTTCAAACGTTTGCCCAAATCCGCAATCACCGCTTGCTGTTCTTCATCGCGGGCTTCGGCGGCATCAAGGGCGGCTTGCAGTGCGGCGATTTGTTGGCGCAGGGCGATGACTTGTTGATTGAGAAGCTTTGCTTGATTTTGCGCCGCTTCAGAGAGTTCTTTCTCATCATCTAATGTGCCGCCCATGGTGCCTAGACGGGTTTCTGCATCGGCCAGTGCAACTTGTGCAGCGGATGCGGCCGCCTCCGCATCAAGAAGTTTCTGCTCATTCAGCGTTAACGATGCTTGCATCTGTTCAAGGCTTTGCCGCAGGTTGAGATTGGTTTGGCGCTCAAGGGCCAAAAGATCCCCGAGCTCGGCGATTTGCGCATTGAGGCGTTGCAGGGCTTCATCGCGGCCTGACAAGGCTTGGCCGAGGAAATATTGCGCCAGCATAAAAACCGCGAGGAGAAAGATAATCACCAGCAAAAGCGTAGACAGAGCATCGACAAAGCCTGGCCAATAATTGGCCTGTTCACGTCTCGACCTCGAAAAGCTCCGCGACATGATTAGTGCTACCCTTGATCGCCATGTGAAATGTTATACAGCGCTTGCGTCAGTTGATTGATTTCCGCGCGTAGGGCATCTATTGCAACATCTCCAGAGTTATGGGCGGCAATTTGATCAAGCCGTTCCAACAACGGTGCGACATAACTTTGCGCTTCGGTGAGTTGATCGACCATGCCTTGTTGCGCCCGCATATGGTTTGAGAGATCCGCAAGCTGTGCTGAAATTTGCCGCATATTCGTCATTGTGTATTGCATGATCTCTAGCATCTGCGGGCCGTCCATGGCCGCCGTGGAGGACATGCTGGGTGCAGGTTCATAAGCTGCATTGTCGAAGGGGACCTGTGTGCCTTCCGAGAGCCATTCTTCCACATCATTGTAAAAGCGTGTCTGCGCCTGTCCCATTTGCAAATCGAGAAAACCGAGGATGAGAGATCCGGCAAGCCCAACGAGAGAGGACGAAAACGCTGTTCCCATTCCCCCAAGCGGCGCTTCAAGACCGAGGCGTAATTCTTCAAAACTGTCTTCGATAGGTCCCATACCGACTGACAGGGAGCGGATCGTATCGCCTACCGCATCGACGGTTTGCAGGAGACCCCAGAAGGTGCCCAGCAAGCCAAGGAAGATCAAAAGCCCGATCATATAACGCGCAATTTCACGGGTTTCATCAAGACGCGAGCCAATCGAATCCAAGATGGCGCGGGTAATCGCAGGGCTGAGGCTTAAAGCGCCATCGCGGCCAGCCAGCAAGCGCGCCATGGGGCTGAGAAGTCGGGGCGCTTTCGCTTGTCCGTCCGGCGTATGATAGGTGTTCAGCCATTTAATCTCGGGACGTAAATTGAGCACTTGCCCGAACGTGTATAGGCTGCCGAGGATGAGAACCGCAATAATGCCTAGATTTAACAAGGGATTGGCAGCGATGGCTTTCATCAGAGGCTCTTGTACCAGCCAGACGATAAACACTGTCACCGCTAAAAAGCCCAGCATGCGTAAGAGATAACGGGCCGGTTGGCGAAGAATTAAGGGATCTGTGTCATGTGCCATTCACGTGGTTCCACTTTGCTCAAGGCATGCCTTTGCAGCAGTGCGATGTCGTCGCGCAGCCGAGTATGATTAACGATTCGTTAACGTCTGATTACCATAGGGCCATTCCCCCATGATGTCAGTCTGCATCACTCTGTGGCGACAAAAAGGTCAATGCGATGCGGATTTTCACCTGTCTGCGCCAGGCCGGGAACGGTGAGGCGGATATAGCTTTCGGGCAAACCATAAGAAATCAGAAGACCGCGCACTGTTAATCCGCGGCGAAAGGCGATGGAGCGCGCATTCTGTGCATCATCTCCGGGTAAGCCTGCATAAGAGGTTATTTCAACCAGGCGTGGCTGTTGTGCAA
>JANQLI010000362.1 GCA_028280675.1 Alphaproteobacteria bacterium | reverse complement strand
CAGCGCGGCCTTGCCCAAGTTTGCCTTCTCACCTACATCCAGCGTTTGAACCAGTGACCGAACGACACTGCGCACATGCACGTCTGAAGCGATTTTTTTCAAACGGGCTGCCCGGCGCTCCAAGAAAATGCTCGACATGCTTAAGCTCACAGATTCACGTTGGCCGGTTCTGACAGTCTACCCACCGGCATACACGCCCCCTGACACTTTAGAGGAATCGCCACCTCTGCGCATTCAAGCGCCGGACGCATTCAATGAAAATGGCATATTGCGTTTTTCAGCCAAAAATGTTCCATCGCATATTCCCATTGACAAGCCGTTCCCAACATCCAGCCTTGCTGGCGGATTCGTCTTTGGGCCATCGCGCCTCATCGAAAAAGTCAGACCTGATCCGCACATTTACTTCTTTGGCGAGGAGATCTCCCTCGCGGCACGTATGTGGACTCATGGTTTTGATCTATATTCACCGAACGAAACGCTGCTTTATCATTATTACATCCGCAAAGAGAGCAGCCGCCATTGGAACGACGATAAAACATGGCATCATTACGAAGAACGCTCACTTATGCGGTTAAGACAAATTCTAGAGCCATCAAATATTGAAACCTTCCGCAACATGGAGGATATAGGCCCCTACGGTCTCGGTGACGTGCGCACTCTCGCCGAGTACGAACAATTCTCAGGTGTCAATTTTTCTGGCAAGACGATAGCCCAATATGCGCGCACCTATCCGTTCGTACTCACCGATCGGGTGGCGACGTCTATCTTGCAACAAAAGGACCTAAAACTCTCCGAGAAGGCGCATCTTTTTATTATCGAAGATCAAGGCATCGTCTTCTCAGAGATCACCGGCGACTTTGCTTTATTGAATGCATCCGCGACATATGCATGGTGCTCCCTTGAAAATGGCGCGCAGATAGACGATCTGGTCGAAGCTATGGAAACGTTGCTGGAGACATCACGAACGAAGGCTGAACAAATGGTGGCTGGGCTTCTGACTCATTGGCAAGGTTTGGGTTTGGTGATCGACTCGCCAAATGACATCACCGCACCGCCCTTACATGCCGATAATTGGGATATGCCATCATCGGCCTCAGAGTACCCGCCCTGTCCAGATATGGACGCCGCCCACGTTCGCCATTGTTACCGGCTCTTGGACTGCGTTGTCGCAATCCACTTTGCCACACCCGAACATAAGCTTTGGATTCATCCTGTTCTGGCACATCTGGAAACCGAATACACACAACCACATCATGTTCTGATGACATCAGATGACGCCGGTCAGCACTACCTCTATGTCAACGGCAAACCTGCTGATCGGTGCCGTCAGATCGAAGAGCTGGCGCCATTAGCGAAATTTAAGCTGCTGACCCTCGCGACCCAAGACACCGATCATATGCTCAATCTTCACGCTGGCGCAGTGAGTGACGGTCAATCATGTATTTTATTACCCGCTGCTGCGGGCAGCGGCAAAACCTCTCTCACTGCAGCGCTCGTCCATGCGGGATACACATACTTTTCCGATGAAACCGCCCTCTTGGAACGCAACACATGTTATGTCAGGCCGGTCCCACTTGCTCTCACAGTAAAAACCACTGGCACGGACCTTCTGGCGCCAATGTATCCAGAATTACGCCGTTTATCTGTTCACGCACGGGGTGACGGAAAGCATGTGCAGTACATTCCACCGCCGGAAAACGCCTGTCCGCCGGAAAATGCCATGCTGCCAGTTTCCAAGATTGTGTTTCCGCAATATCGGGCTGCTGCGAAAACCTCACTTGAGCGGTTGTCGAAAGTGGATGCGCTTGGGCGTATTTTGCAGCATAGCGTGTCTTTTCAGAAACGGTTATCGCTTGAAGATGCGATCACGCTTATTCAATGGATCAAAGGCGTCGATTGTTTTGACCTGATCTACACATCATTCGATGATGCACTTCCTCTGATTTCTCAAGCAAGTGGGCGTGAGAAGAATGACGGCTAACAATGGTGTCACAGATCGTGATAACTTTTCATTAGAAAGATGCATAGAAATCGTCGGAAACGATCTGAAAAAAATCTCAAATGCGCTCGCTACAGTGGACGAAGAGACAAAAAATATACGTTCTGTCAATCCCTGGACGCAGATGGTGGTTGGCGTCGTATCGTCTTTCGCAAATCACAAACGGTTGGCAAATTATCTCACAATATTCGGTGAAGCGTTCGACAATCTTGAGCTTGATTACTATGTCATTTTGGCTGATCCAAATATAGAGCCGGAAGATGGAAAAGACTTTGTGCTGTATGAAGATACGCGAATCTTTCTCGCAAAGGCCAAGGATTCCTATGAAACGTTAGCGCATAAACTTGCGATTTTCTATTCGTATATATGTCAGCATACAGATTACGACTATGTGATCAAATGCGATGACGGCTGTCTCTTGGATTTAAATAACACAATCGTCAACCTTGAGGCTGACTACATTGGCACCGTTCTCACGCCGACATTGAATACGGTTCATTTTGGCAAATGCACCGATCAGGCATACAATACGCAGAAACTTGATTTCGGTCATTCGCTCAAACATATCAAACCCGACATGGACGATAAACTTTATGACTCGCTTTACCACATTCGATACGCGGGAGGCGGTTATGGTTATCGATTCAATAGAAAAGCGCTACAATGTATTGATCGCTATAAACCTCACATTTTATCGTTGG
>JANQLI010000350.1 GCA_028280675.1 Alphaproteobacteria bacterium | reverse complement strand
GCCTTCTCGGGCTGGTATTGGCAAATCATTCCGTCATCTATGTCGGCGCTTGGCGATAATCCCGGATTACGCTCGCGCTCCCTTTGGGATCAAGAACTGAACGTCATCGATCTGATTGATCAAAGTTCATTTGCGCGCAGTTATGTTGATGGGCCGGAGAACCAAAATTTACGGCTCATCGCGCGGCAAATATTTTTACCCAGTGCGGACCAACCTTACATTATTCTTGTTGCTGGTGATCGTGATGAGCTTGAAAGGGAGATCTCACGGTTTAATTCATTTGTGATTTGGTCATTTTTGGCGCTCGCTGTGGGGTTGCTGATTGCGATGCTGATTCAAATTCGTATCGGTCTCAGTCCGCTATGGGATGTTGGGCGCGCCCTCGCCAATATTCGCACCGGCAAAGCTGAGCGCCTTGATGGTAATTTTCCGTCAGAGATTACTCCCCTTGCCGATGAACTCAACGCCTTGATCACCACAAACAGTGAGATGCTTGAACGGTCGCGCACGCAGGTTGGCAATCTTGCGCACGCTTTGAAAACGCCTTTAAGCGTGCTTGCCAACGAAGTGCGTCAGCATCCTGGTGACCTTGCGGATGTGGTGAGGAAACAAACATCGGCTATGCACACACATGTGGATCATTACTTGTCGCGCGCAAGGGCAGCGGCGTCGATGCGTGTGTTAGGGGCACGGACGGACGTTCACGCGGTTGTTGAGGATTTAGTGCGCACGATAGACCGAATCTATCAGGATCGTCATATGCGCATTGAGACTGAGGTTGACAGGACAATTGCGTTTCGTGGCGAACGTCAAGATTTGCAAGAACTGATTGGCAATGTTCTCGATAATGCGTGTAAGTGGGCCACAAGCCGGGTGCGCCTCACTGTGCAGCCTGCTGTTGAGGGCATGTTCGATGTTATCATTGAGGATGATGGGCCTGGCTTAGAGGCTGCTGACCGGGACAAAGTGGTTCAAAGAGGGATGCGCCTAGATGAAGCGCAACCGGGCTCCGGCCTTGGATTGTCCATCGTGGCGGATATTACGGATCTCTATAAAGGGGGTCTTGTGCTGGATGAGTCAAAATTAGGCGGCTTGAAGGTCACTATCCATTTACCGGCGGCCTTGCCCTAGGCGCGCCAATCGGCGCGGGATCATCGCCATCGTTAACTGACGCTGACAATTTGCGCCGATGTGCGGCCGTTGCGCTCTTCAACGACCTTGAATTTCACTTTTTGCCCCGCTTTGAGATCCGACAGGCCCAATTTTTTCAGCGCTGTCGCACTCACAAACACATCTTTTGATCCGTCTTCCGGCTGAATAAATCCATAGCCTTTTTTCAGATCGAACCATTTCACATTCCCAACAGTCATGACCGTTTCTCACTGACTCCCTGAACTGTCATGTTAACCCTGCGGTTCTCACCTTGCGTGAAAACCCGCCCCTATCCTTAGCACATTCTGCGGCGCGGCTGAAGATCCTGATTTTCCCGTAAAATCCCCAATTTCCAGCACTTTTTCGTCATCCCATCGGGCTGGATCGTTCACATCGGACGCGATGTTGTAGGAATTTGTTAAGCTCCTATCAACAATATTTTAAAGTCATGTGTTTACATTTGCCACCCATATAAACATCTCAATCGATCATAAAGGTGGCGATCCGATGGATCAGGATAAAAAGAAAAAACTCACCGGATATCTTGCTGAGCTCTCTGAAGAAGAGATGCACAAACTGACCACTGCGGTAGAGCTCAAACGCCTCAAGGGGGAAGAGGATCCCGCGCAAGACCTGATCATGGACAGCTTGCGGCCTGTTTTGGCGCAATCGATGTCTACGCCGCCGCGCCTTATGACCCCCATGCGGCTTTTTTGTTTTGCCTTTGAAGATATGCTCTATCCCATCGATGTCAGTGAGAAAGAGCCAGGACGCATCATGCGGTCCTCGCTGATGCCGATTTGGGGCTGGTTATCTGACGATCTTCTGCCCGACGTGTTCGCAACCTTAGAGGAGAAGATTAAGGAGGCCATCTTGGCGGGTGATCGGGACGCCACCGAGCGATCCGTCGCCGACCTCCGCGAAAAGGCGGCTCAGGCCATGCGTGAGGCGATGGCAGATATGCCACGCGGATCTGACCCATATAAAAACCTTGCGAGCCGTTTAGGCGGTGACCTCGTTCTGGAGGATGCGCGTGACATTGCAATGACTTTGCACATCGCGCCGCAATTGGTCGCCATGATGCAAAATTATCCGCAGCCGCTCATCGCCATAACCGATGCAGACATTCACTATGTTCATGAATGCTATGGCGCAACGATCGGGCAAAATAAGGCGGATTGCGTGCATTTGATTTTTCTGTCCCTGATGGGACGGTTCCAGCATCCGTGGAAAATCTTACGCGTGATCCGCGGTGTGACGGGCGTCAAGCCTGATGAACTCTTCAGCCATCCCACTTACGGGGACCCTGGCCGTGTTTTGATGCACGATGTCAGTAAATTCACGGCGTATTTTGAACAGCTTCCCGGCAGTAAACTTGAGCCGCATGACGTGTTGGAAAATCTGGCTTATTTCGTTCAGATGGTTGATGGGATTGTGGAAGAATCTGCTCTCACCGAGCAGAGCGAATGCACGCAAGCGCTCCTCTCCTGTCGGGCGCGGGTGGCGGAAAGCATGGAAAAAGTCCTTGCGAAAGTTCCGGCCATTATGCGCGCGGCTATTCCCTCACAATCACGGGGCAGTTTTGGCCGCAAATCGATTCCGCGTCCCGATACATCCAAATGGCCCGACCCAGATATTGTCGAGGAAGCGATTGATCAAGCCATTTTGATTGATGGCACAGGTCAATTGGCGCAGCAGGCAGCGTTTATGGCGCAACGCAATGAAACGGTCGCAGAGCTAACAACGCTGCTTTCGCAATATGGCGAAAAGATTTGCGAAGAGATTCACGCCGCAGAAGGCGAAACACGTCAGAAGGCCGAAGCGCACGCGGAAACGGCTGTCCTTCTGACACGGTATGTGATCGGCGAGGAAGCGGCTGATCTGCTACGCCGCCATGTTAAGAGCGCCGCCGCTTAACCTGTCTTCGCCGACGGCGTTTGAGTCTGACAGAGATAGCTGTTGTGTAGCGCATCGGCGACATCTGTGAAGAGATTGATAATTTCTTTGAGCCGCACCTCGATATAGTCGAGATCGACGTTCGCGTCGTCGCTAAGCGATTTGCAGTAAATATCGATTTCCTCAGCCACTTTTGACAGGCGCGTCGCGCCCAGTTGTCCGGCTGTGCTTTTGAGATCGTGGACATTCCATTGCAGGTCCTGGAGATCGTCGGGCAAGCGTAAGGCCTTCAAAGACGTGACGCGGCTTTCAGCGTCCTCTAAGCAGGATCGCAGAATGTCGTTAACTTCCTCCTGTGAGAGTAAGGTGAGCAATTGATTGATAGCGTCTTTATCGATGAGCGCATCGCCATATATACCCGTCACGAAAATCTCCCCCCTATGGCAGAACCGGCAAAACACAAAAAAAGAGCAACCTTTTCCTGCAATTGAGCCCACTATCATAGAGAAGTTGAATGAACGAGAGATTTACATTCTTGGTTTCTGACGGGTAAACATGCCGGGCTCATCGCTGAACAAGCGGTCAAGCGGTTCACGCGCAAGAAAGGCGACGAGATTGGCGCTTGAGTCCGTGATACGTATGTCCGATGTATAGCGGCCTTTGTTTATGGTGCCCTGCAGCTCTCCGGCTTCAATCAGCTCTTCAAGCTTATCCTCGTCAACCGCCCGTAACACCATATGATCATTATCTGTTATGGCGTAATGATAGAGGTGGTAGCGGCGGATATCGCCTTCGACGATTTCTCCTTGATCGGTTTGGAAGTCAAGACTGAGGAAGGTTTCGCCATTCACCTCGGCGCTTAACCCATAAAGGACCGACCATCCTGTTTCCTCTGGCGTCTCAGCGTAGCCAGACATCAAAAAGCGCATGCCCCCAGGATAGTCATGGTCATCTTCATCGGCGAGGGAGATCTGCATCAGCACCGTCTCGTCATCTTCCTCCAATGTGCCATACCAAAGCCCCATCAGCGCCGGATCATACACATCCTGTCCGGGCACAATCACCGGGTGCTCCGTGGTCGGGACGCAGGCCACGAGCAGGACGAGAAGCGGCGCAAACATCGCGCCGAAGCGGGGCAGCAGGCGTGTAAGCTGGGGCATCGTGATCCCTCCAGGGCAGTCTGATCAAGCGTTCATCATAGGCGAGACTTTGGCCAAATTATGCTAGACATGCTCTTGAAAGGGGCATTTTGCCACGGGCTTGCCCCCTTTGACTTTTTGCAGATGTGCATTATCTAAGGATGCAGCATAAGTGGTCAAAGACCGCACCTTATTGTCTGGAGGGCATGCATGACCCGGAAACAACGCCGAATGACCATTCTTGGCTCCGCAATGGCCGTCTTGGTCGTGGCTGTCGCCTTGGTCTTGGTTGCTTTAAATGACAAAATTGTCTTCTTTTACAGTCCCTCCGAGCTTGAGGCGCAGAACATCCAGCCCAACCAAACCATCCGTTTAGGCGGTTTGGTTGAAGATGGGAGTATCGATCAACAAGACGATGGTATTGTCGCGTTTCGGGTCACCGATTTTGTCGAGACCGTCTCTGTCACATATCAGGGGATTTTGCCTGCGCTCTTTCGGGAAGGGCAGTGCACCATCGCAGAAGGCGCTTTACAGGCCGATGGATCTTTTTATGCGCAAAAAGTTCTGGCAAAGCATGATGAAAATTATGTTCCGGCAGAGGTCGAAAATGCCATGCACATTGCAGGCGAACGCGCCGGTGAAAATCCCTGCAATATCAATCCATCTTAAACCAATCTCTGAGTAAGCCCTCTTATGCCCAAGCGCACGATTATTTTATTGCTGGTTCTCTCCGGTGCGCTGGTTGTGAGTATGTTTCGTCTTGTTGCCCCGCCAACGACGTTAATCGTCGAGTTTCAAGCCGATGGCGTACTTTTGTTGGACGATCAAGCGACGTCACTGGAGGATTTGCAGCTTGCTATTCAGGTGGCTGTGAATGACGATCCGAAAACCATTGTCATTATATATGCAGACAAAAATATGCCTTCCGCAGAGGTGGTGCGGGTGGCGCAAATCGTTGAACAATCGGGCGCGGCCGTTGAACTCAATGCGCGTCTTCCTTAAAGACATTTTCGTCCTGGAATAATCATCGCCCCCATCCCCAGGTAAAATATGGGGTTCCGAAAGGTGTTTTCAGGGGTGATGCGTTGCGAATCACTGCGTGTCATAACGCTCTGTCTGCGCAAAAGTGTTCGGCAACATGTCTATTCCCGATTGTTTCGGCACGCATTTTGACTCTCAAACAGTCTAAAAAGTCCTATAAGGCACTAAAAATCAGGCTTTTTTCATTTTATCGTCTCTGAAGCCCTTATTTTACTTGGTTTTCGTAAGAATCAAGTGTTACAGATTCTTCCATTGAGGCCATACCAGAAAGGGGATTAGCCATGAGTAAAGCTGAATTTATCGAACGCGTCGCCAAAAAAGGCAAAATGAGTAAAGCAGAAGCAAAACGTGCTGTGGACCTTGTTTTCGGTGAGATCGAATCCGGTCTGAAGTCATCGAAAAAAGCAGGCAGATTCACGATTGGTACTTTGGGAACATTCTCCATCACCAAACGCAAAGCCCGCATGGGCCGGAACCCACGGACCGGCGAAAGCATTAAAATTAAAGCGTCGAAATCTTTGCGCTTTAAGCCTGCGATGAACTTGAAAAAAGCTGCTGGCTGCTAAGTCTCGCACAAAGCGACATCTCAAAGCCTGTGGGGCGGCGCCTCACAGGCTTTTTTGTTGAGGGTGGCCAGAGTTGTGACACTGCGATCAATTGACAAAGCCTCTGTTGAAGCCGCATCGTACCCCTTAAGATGGGATGGAAGTTGAAATCGCAATGACAGTGGCGCGCGCGACATTATTGGACCGGATGACGGCCTTGCCGCCTGTTTATGATGCGCAGCGGGCTGCTTATGCGTTTCAAGATTTAGAAAAGCGGGCGGCGCAAGAGCAGGGCGCGGTGGCTAAGGCCCTCACGTCTCTGCTCGAAGATGAAGCATCCCGGCAAGTGTTGCGCGCTCTCTTTGGAAATTCCCCCTATCTGACGCGGACCGCATTACGCTTTCCTGACTTTCTGCCTCACCTTTTTGATTGCGCGCCTGAAGACCTCAGAGATCAGCTTTTTGCTGATGTGCGCGATGCCGCTCTTGACGCAGATTCATCGGCGACCTTGATGACAGTGATGCGGCACACCAAGGCGAAGGTGGCTTTGCTCGCGGCCCTTGCCGATATTACGCAAGTGTGGGGCTTGTTCGAGGTCACTGGCGCTCTCACAACGCTGGCCGATGTGTGTTTGCAAGCAGGTCTCAGTCACTTGCTTAAGAAGGCCCATGACGCTGGAAAGATTACACTTGCCGATCCGCACGACCCGCAACAGGGATGCGGCATCACTATTTTTGCCATGGGGAAATACGGTGCTGCGGAACTGAATTATTCCAGCGACATCGATATTATCGTCTTTTTTGATCATGACATTTTGCCTGTCACAGATGATGTCGAGCCGAAGCAATTGTGCGTTAAGATCACCAAAGAGCTGGTGCGCTTTATGCAAGAGATGACCCCGGACGGCTATGTCTTTCGCACCGATTTACGCTTGCGGCCGGATGCGGGGGCAACAGCGGTTGCGGTGCCGATCCTGGCGGCGGAACAATATTATGAAGGCATGGGGCAGAATTGGGAACGCGCTGCAATGATCAAAGCGCGTCATTGCGCAGGCGACACAACAGTTGGTGCGCGTTTCCAAAAAACATTAGCGCCTTTTATTTGGCGCAAATATCTTGATTATGCCGCTATTGAAGACATTCACTCGATCAAGCGTCAAATCCATTCTCATGGCAAGCATAAAGCCATTGCGGTTGCCGGTCATAACGTCAAATTAGGATTAGGCGGTATTCGCGAAATCGAATTTTTTGTGCAGACACAACAATTGATCATGGGTGGGCGTAATCCGGGGTTGCGCAACAGGATGACCTGTCAATCGCTTGATGATCTTGCGGCGTACGGCATGATTGAAGCGCAGACGGGGGTCGAGCTCAAAGAGTCTTATGTCTTTTTGCGCATGGTGGAGCACCGCCTGCAAATGAAAGACGATATGCAAACCCATGTCATGCCGAAAAATGCAGATGACATTGATCATATTGCCCGGTTTGCGGGCTACGCAGAGACGGCTGACTTTGAAAAGGACTTGCTGTTTCATCTGCGCCGGGTGAATAAGCATTATATCAATCTGTTTGCCCAAGAAGAGGCTCTGTCGGGGGCCGAGGGAAGCCTTGTGTTTACGGGGGTGGATGACGATCCTGATACGCTTGAGACATTGCAAAATTTAGGGTTTCAACGCCCCAGTGATGTGGCGGCGACCGTGCGTGCGTGGCATTACGGCCGTATCCGGGCCACCCGCAGTGAGCGCGCGCGCGAATTGCTGACCAAGTTGATGCCTGTCATGCTTGAAGCCATTGCCAATACGCCTGATCCGGACACGACCTTCGCTCGCTTTCAAGATTTCTTGAAAGGTTTGCCGTCAGGGGTGCAACTCTTCTCTCTGTTTTACTCGCATGCAGAGCTTCTTTATTTACTGACCGATGCGCTTGGCACGGCGCCGCGGCTAGGCCCCTACTTAGCGGCGAACCCAAGTGTGATTGACGCGCTGC
>JANQLI010000268.1 GCA_028280675.1 Alphaproteobacteria bacterium | reverse complement strand
TGAAAGGCGGCGTGCGTGAAGTGTTGATCACCGCCTATCTTGAGGCGCTTGGGGTGAACACATCGAAAAGCTTAAGTCTGATCGAAACCGGCGAGAGTTTGTACCGCAATGACGAACCCTCGCCAACGCGTTCTGCGGTGTTGGTGCGTCTGTCCCATGCGCACATTCGCTTTGGCACGTTTCAACGCCATGCCTTTGAAAAAAGCCCGGAGCGTTTGAACGCACTCGTCGATTATTGCATCGCGCACTATTACCCGGAACTGAGCGGTTTGGACGGCGCAGCGCGGGTCGGGGCCTTTGTCAAGCGCGTGGCCGAGCGCACCGGTGAGATGGTTGGCAGTTGGATGCTGGCGGGCTTTGTGCACGGTGTGTGCAACACCGATAACTTCAACGTGACCGGCGAAAGTTTTGATTACGGCCCGTATCGCATGATCCCGACCTATGATCCTGA
This sequence comes from Alphaproteobacteria bacterium, assembly GCA_028280675.1. Taxonomy (GTDB): domain Bacteria; phylum Pseudomonadota; class Alphaproteobacteria; order SMXP01; family SMXP01; genus JANQLI01. The sequence continues at coordinate 3,425 of JANQLI010000268.1, read as the reverse complement.
TTTTGTCGCCGCCTATTTCGATGAGACGGGGCTTTATTCCTTTATCCGGCAAGTCGAAGCGGGACTGTGGAATTGTCAGCAATTGGCGGGCGCGTTGACATTGATTTGCGACGATCAAACATTGATCCAAGCCTTGCAATATTACGCGCCGTCTTATAGCCGCTCGGTCGTTGGCGAAAAATTCATCCAGCGTATGGGCGTGCAAAGCCAGGGCCGGGATAAAGACGGCCAATTATCCTTGGCGGTGTTGCAGTTCATGCGCGAGTCGGATGCTGCCTTTGAACAATTTTATTTCGATTGGTATGGCGGCGCAGGGCGCGAGGCGCGCGCTATGCAAGGTCCGAATGCGGAATATTATCGCGGCGCAGCGTTTGAACAGTTTTTAGATGTGATCCGCACATTCGCACCGGCAGATCCCACAAAACAGGATCACGCCTATTTCAGGCAAGATGCGCCATGCACCCTTCTTATTGATGAGATCGAGGCGCTATGGGATCGCATTGCCCAAGACGATGATTGGGCGGCGTTTGCGGCCAAGCTCGACGCGATCGAAGAAATGCGCTTGGCGTTGCAATAGTCATTTCGCCTTAATTGCTGTATGATCTATCGCAGGCTTCTGAATATAGGAGGACGTTATGCGAAAGGTCTATATCATAGCACTATTACTCATGTGCAGTCTCATCTTTGCTTCGCCGAGCTATGCTCAGTGGGAATGGAAAATTATTGAAGTTGAAGATCGCGATGACTGTTTTCCAGGTGATAAACCTGATGAAAGGCATCAAGTGAGATTGATTTCAGGTGGTGTTGGAAAGGAAGAGCTATTCCGAACAGAGTGTTATGATGATGAAGGTAATGCACGTGATGCAGTAAACCTTATATTGGAAAATATTTGTACTGCTCAACTGCCGCCCAATGTTAATGGCACATGCCCTTCTAACACCACTCCATGACCCACAGCCAAAAGACACAAATCGCATCGGGTGTTGCCTTTGTTCTTCTGGTCGTGCTGTATCTCTTGCAAACGCTTTTCGGTGAGGGGGAGACACCGGCGGCGCAATTAGAGACCCAGACATCAGAGCCCCGCGAGACGGGGAGCCCCTTGCATATGGCGCGCACGGCAGTGGTGCGCAATGTGGTCGATGGCGATACGGTGACGCTGACCACCGGGCAAGATGTACGTATGATTGGCTTGCAAGCGCCCAAGCTGCCTTTGGGCCGTAACGGATTCCCAACATGGCCCATGGCGCCGGAAGCCAAAGCCTATTTGGAAGAGCTTGCCGATGGCCGCACCATCACCTTGGCCTATGGCGGCGCGGAGCAGGACCGGCATGGCCGTATTTTAGCGCATCTCTATCGTGCTGACGGGGTGTGGCTGCAAGGGGCGATGATCGACGCAGGCCTTGCCCGCGTTTATAGTTTTCCCGATAACCGCTCATGTGTGCGCACTTTGCAAGCCAAAGAAGACGCCGCGCGGCGTGCCCGTATTGGCATTTGGGCTTTGCCTTACTACCGCATTCGCAGCGTCAATGATCTTGAGGACGACATCGACACCTATCAGGTGATTGAAGGGGTGGTGCAAACCACCGCTGATGTGCGCGGGCGCATTTATTTGAATTTTGGCGCCGATTGGCGCACGGATTTTACCGCCACGGTCAGCGAAGCGGATCGCAAACGCTTTCCCGCCAATGGCGCGGCGCTGTTGCGCCTTGAAGGGGAAACCATTCGTGTGCGCGGTTGGCTTAGCGCATTTAACGGCCCGAATTTGGAAGTCACCCATCCCGAACAAATTGAATATCCAGACCGCCCACCCATCGAAGGCGAAGAGTGCAGCTTTCATTGATGGGGTTTCGTGATCTATGATAAATACTCCCTCTCCCTTGAGGGAGAGGGTTGGGGTGAGGGTGTATTGAGCCAGCGATTAACTCAGAATGCACGACATCTGCGCCATCATCAGACGGACGCTGAACGAAAGCTGTGGAAAATTTTGCGAGGTCGCAGGTTTCATGGATGGAAATTCCGTCGTCAGGTTCCCCGCGGAAAATACATTGTTGATTTTGTATGCCTTGAAGCTCATTTGGTTATCGAGCTTGATGGGGGACAACATAATACACCTGAACATATTGCCCATGATCATGAGCGCACAGCATGGCTTGAAGATAATGGATATCGTGTTCTTCGATTTTGGAACAATGAAGTTTTTAAAAACATAGAAGGTGTTGCGGCAATCATTGAACAAGCGCTCTCAGAACCCCCTCACCCTAGCCCTCTCCCCCCAGGGGAGAGGGGATAATGTGTGTTTAATGCCGTTGCTGACATGTCCGGCATGCTATGCTAAAATTAATAACCCCAACACACATGCAGATATATAAATATATTTTCTTGAAGGAACACATGAATGGAGACTCGCCGAAAGGTCATGCAAGGACTTGCTCTGAGTGCGCTATCAGCGAAGGCGTTATCGGGAACGCACGGCCACGCGAACGAACATGCCGCCGCGCCGCAGATGATTGACGCCTATGAGCTTGGCGACCAAAAGGGCGTGGAGACTTTGCGCCTCAGCCGCCGCCCCATGCCACAGCCAGGTCCGGGGCAGGTTGTGGTGAAAGTCCACGCAAGTTCCATTGTCGCGCGCGATTTTGGCATTGTCGCAGGCGCCTTTTTTGGCCCGCAACCGCCTGGACGCATCCCACTTTGTGAGGGCGCGGGAGACATTGTGCGCCTTGGTGCGGACGTGACCGGGTTCAGTGTCGGCGATCGCGTCACGGCCAATCATCTGCCCGATTGGCGCGACGGCTTGTGGGACGTGAAATATTACGCCAACGATATTGGCAATAGCATGGATGGCTGGTTGGCCGATTATGCGGTGATGCCAAGTGAGGCTTTGGTGAAGCTGCCTGACAGCATGTCGTATGAGACCGCCGCCACGTTGTCGTCATCGGGATTGACCGCTTGGCAAGGATTATTCGAAGTGCGTCCCGTTAAACCGGGGGACATTGTGTTGACACTTGGCACAGGCGGCGTGTCTACCTGGGGGCTTTTGTTGGCGAAGGCTGCGGGGGCCACTGTTGCGATCACGTCATCAAGCGATGACAAGCTTGCGCGTGCCCGCGCGTTAGGGGCGGACATCACGATCAACTACAAGACAAATCCGAACTGGGCGGAAGAGGTCTATGAAAAAACAAATGGGCATGGCGCTGACATCATCTTAGAAAATGTCGGCCGTGTGAATATTGATCAGTCCATGCCTGCCGCGGCGTCTGCCGGCACCGTGGTGCTGATCGGCACGCGTCCGCCGCCGCCAACGCCGCCTGAGATGAAGGATTTGTTTCTGCGCAATTTGACCTTGCGTGCGATCAGTGTTGGCAGCACGCGGATGTTTCGCGATCTTGTGACTTTCATCGATCGCAACGCCTTGACGCCGCTGA